>JASFUR010000013.1:0-18449 GCA_050050215.1 Gemmatimonadota bacterium | reverse complement strand
CCCGCGAGCCGTCGTCACGAGCCGCGCTCGTGAACAGCGTGTGGCACGTCGCGCACAGGTCCGCCGACTGGACGTGCGTCCCCTCGGTCGGGGCGAAGCCGGTCGCGGAGTGCATGATGCTCGCGCCCCCCTCGTCGGGCTCGAACGGTCCGTAGACCGTGCGGCCTTCCGCCGGCGTGTCGCGAGAGATCCGGTAGCCCCCTTCGAAGCTCTCCTCCTCGCCCAGCCCGTCCGGCGTGATCTGATGGCAGACCGCACACGAGACGCCGTCCGCGGCGAGCTCCGCACCGGGCGCCTCGCTCCGGCCGATGGGCAGGTTCTCCAGGATGGTCCCCATGCCCCCGGCCTGACGGGCGGTGACGTTCGCCATCGGCATGTGGCAGCGGCTGCACGTGTTCTCGATGACCGCGGCCACCTCGGGGTGGTCCGTGACCTCCCGTCGGACGGCGGCCTGCCAGTAGGGGTCACGTGCGCTGTTGGCCATCATCGTGGCCCGCCAGTCGTACCCGATCGAGACGTCCTCACCGGCCGACGTGGTCACGCCCTTGTGGCAGGCGAGGCACCGGTCGGAGGTCTGGAAGAGCCCGGGGTCCCCCTCCTCCGGGGCCGCGGCGAGAGATTGCTCCTGCGCCACGGCGTGCGGGAGTGCCGAGGCGCCCGAGGGCGCTACTGCGACCAGGGGCGTCAGCGCGATCCCCTCCGACCAGACGGTCGACTCGGGTCTCACGATCCAGCCCGACACGATCAGCGCCGTGCCGACCATCATCAACGTTCCGGCGATGCGCTCGTACATGTCGTCACCACCCCTCGAAGAAGCCGCCGTCGAACCAGTCGAGCAGCAGGTAGGCCATGAGCCGCATCGAGCGACCCGACGTCTCGGTGGCCGGGATGAGCAGGCCCACGCTCGCCAGCGCGTGCTGTCGCCGGTTCAGGGAGATCTGCATC
The DNA here is from genome assembly GCA_050050215.1 of Gemmatimonadota bacterium. Taxonomy (GTDB): domain Bacteria; phylum Gemmatimonadota; class Gemmatimonadetes; order Longimicrobiales; family Gaopeijiaceae; genus UBA2982. Next base: position 17,504 of record JASFUR010000013.1, on the reverse strand, counting down.
TGCGGCACGACGTCCACGGCCACGGGCACCCCGCCCTCCAGCTCGCGCTTGGCCTGGACCTCGACCATGGGCGTCCAACTGCGGCCCCACTGCCCCGACGTGAAGGTCCGGCCCAGGACGAGGCGTCCGAACCCTTCTTTCTCTCCTCCGTCGTAGAAGGGGACCTCACCGCCGAGCTGGGCCTGGATGAAGGCATCGGACGGGAGCGCCTGTCCGAACGAGGCGAACGCCTCGGTCTTGGCGCCGGGCAGGCCGAACCCCTTCGTCTCCTCGCCGGTCGGCAGCACGATCTCGCCTCCGATCGCGAAGATCCTTCCCGCCTCGCCGTCCGCGTATGGGGCGTGCTTCACGCCCAGGACGAGATCGCCGAAGCCGCTCACCCAGTCGGAGCCTCCGCCCGTCGGCACCTCGGCCCAGCCGTAAGGGATGACGACTTCGAACTGGCTCCTCGGGCCGAAGCGCTGCTCCCACACGAACTGGCCGTCGACCGCGCCGTCACCCTCCAGCGAGGCGTCTCCCTCGACGACCCACTCGTCCTCCGGGAAGGCCTTCTCGGCCAACAGCGCCCGGGGGAAGTTGAGCTCTCCGGGAGGCCACGATGCATCCGTGCAGAAGCCCCGGATGTGGCGGATGATCCGAGCGATCTGCTCGACGGTGAGCGCCTCGCCGAACGCGGGCATCATCCGGCTGAATCCCCGGGTCGGCCCGCCGGAGTGCGCGATTGCGATCCAGTCGGCGTCGGGCTCTCGAGCCGCGAAGTCGCAGTCCGTGAAGTCCGGCAGCTCTTCCTCGAAGCCGACCAGCCCCCGATCGAGTCCGCGCCCGTCCGGCCCGTGGCAATTCGCGCACGCGGCTCCGTAGAGCTCGCCGGCGGAGAGCTGATCGAGGTCCTCGGGGAGCTGAGCGGACAGCCCGGCCGAGAAGAGCGCGAAGGCCAGGCCGACGAGGCCCGGTATCCGCCGAGAGGGACCCCGGAGTGTCTGCATGCACGCCACCCAATCGATCGCTGGACTCGGGAGGGATGCCGAAGAAGATGGCAGCCCGGCGGTGTCTCCGGTACCGGAATCGGACGTCCCGCGCGTCCTCCTTTCGCCGCGTCTTTCCGTGGGGAGAATCCGGCCTGCCCTACGGATCGGCGGGCGATTCGTCCTCCCGGGCGTACCCCGGGCACCGGAGCACCGGCAGGACGGGGTACCGAGGGTACGTCGGGTCCGTCCTGGATCGCTCGCAAAGATGGAACCGCGATCCCTTCGCGCTCACGACGAGGCGGTGGTGCGCGCAGGTCGCACAGAGGCCGACCCCGGCGGGCGGCCCCGACCGCGCGCCGCTCAGACCCTGATCCCCACGTAGCCGACCTGCCGCTCACCGTCGCCAGCCCGGTGTGAGAAGAGGCCGCTACCCGTGCAGCGCGTGCAGTGCTCCGAGATCGAGATGGACGCGCTCGGGACACCCGCCGCCGCGGCCCTCGCGGCGAGCACGCCTCTCAGGTCGATCGGCTGCGGCGCCTCCGGAACCGGCTGGTCGAGAGCTTCGAACACCTCGGGGCCCACCTCGTAGCACGCACCACAGATGGAGGGCCCCAGATGAACGAGGAGACCGGACGCCTCGACGCCGAGCTCGGTCTCGACGAGCTCCAGCCCACGCTCGAGCACCCCGGCTGCCGCCCCCCGCCACCCGGCGTGAAGCACGGCCGCCGCTCTCCGCTCGGGCACCGCCACGAAGACCGGAACGCAGTCGGCGACCGTTACGGCCAGGAGCACGTCGGGCTCGTCGGTCAGGTGACCGTCGCATGCGTCGGTGAGCGTCAGCCCGAAGGGCACCCCGCGATGGAGCCGCACGTCCGCCTCGTGGACCTGCCGGGCGTGCACGGCGCGGCGCATGCCGGTCGCCTCCAGCAAGCGATCCCAGTGCTCGCGCACGACCTGCGAGGGTGAAGCCCCGGCGTGGAGGCCCAGATCGAAGGGCACCTCGCCCGAACCCCGCGTCGTGGTTCCCTGAACCAGCCAGGGCATCGCAGCTTGCCAGCCGGGATGGATCAGCGCCGGGATCCGGGGCTCGAAACGCTCCCGGACCCGGGCGGTCTCCGGGACTTCCGCTCGATGTTCGGTCATGGGGACCGCAACCCCTCGGGGACATGAGGGTTCAAGTACGCCGACACAGGGCGATACTCCTACGCATCGGCCGAATGGCGTAGGTTAGAACTCTTCGGGACACGACCCTCCACCCCACGGCGCGTGGGCGCCGGATCATGACGGACGACACGCTCTTCGATAGTCAGAACGAGGCCTACGTACAGGCCATGTTCGAGGAGTATGCCCGGAATCCGGATTCCGTTCCGGCAGAATGGCGAGACATCTTCCGGAGCCGGAAGGAGGAGGCCACCGCCGTCGAGACCTCTCCGGTCCCGAAAGCCCCCACCTCGGCTGCGCCCGCCGCCCCTTCGGCTCCCCGGACCGCCACGCCCAACGGCCAGAAGGCGTCCCCGGCGGTCGCGCCGCCTCCGCGGGGCCGCCCACCGGCGCGCGGAGCCGACACGTCGCCCGCGGAGACCGTTCCCGCCTCCGTGCTCCTCGGCGAGCCGGAAGGGCTTCCCAGGCCGGAGCCGAACGCGACGGTACCGCCGGTCACCGATCTTCCGGAGGAGGCCCACGAGCATCTGAGGCGCGCCCTGCCGATGATCTCACGAGCCACTGCCCTCGTGCAGGCCTTCCGGGACCACGGGCACCAGATGGCCCGCATCGACCCGCTCGGCGGGGACCCCCCGGGCCATCCGCAGCTCAGCCCGGCGTTCTTCGGCACGTCCATGGAGGAGCTCGCCGAGCTTCCCGCCTCCCTCATCAGGGACGACAGCGAGGACGGGCGGTCCGTAGCCGACGCCCTGGCCGAGCTGGGTCGGATGTACGCGGGGTCCATGGGGTACGAGTTCGAGCACCTGGACGACCACATCAAGGTCGACTGGCTCTGGGAGCAGGTCGAGAACGGCACCCACTTCCCGCGCATGGACTCCGACGAGAAGAAGGCGCTCCTCGAGCGGATCCACCACGTGGAAGGCCTCGAGCAGTTCCTGCACCGGGCGTATCTCGGGCAGAAGCGGTTCTCCCTGGAAGGCACCGACATGCTGGTGCCCATGCTCGACGTGGCTATCGAGGAGTTCGCGAGGACCGGCGCACACGAGGTCGTCCTGGGCATGGCACACCGGGGCCGGTTGAACGTCCTGACCCACACGGTGGGCGTGTCCTACCGGGAGCTGATCGCGGAGTTCGAGGGCCCGTCCTACAAGGACAGCCAGCTCCACGTGGCCGGCACCGGAGACGTGAAGTACCACCACGGCGCGCGCGGCACCCGGCAGGTCGACGGAGTCGGCCCGGTCGACGTCACGCTGGCCCCGAACCCGAGCCATCTCGAGTTCGTCAATCCGGTGGTGATCGGGTGGACCCGCTCCCGCCAGTTCGAGAGCATCTCGAAGGGCTCCCAGCCGGACTGCGACGCGGTCGTGCCGATTCTGATCCACGGTGACGCCGCGTTCGCCGCCGAAGGAGTCGTAGCGGAGACGCTCAACATGGTGCGCCTCTACGGCTACCACGTCGGCGGGACGCTGCACCTCATCGTGAACAACCAGATCGGGTTCACCACGCTGCCCAAGGACGGGCGCTCCACCTATCACGCCAGCGATCTCGCCAAAGGCTACGGCATCCCGATCGTGCACGTGAACGCCGACGACCCGGAGGCCTGCCTGGCCGCCGTTCGGCTCGCCACCGCGTACCGCCGGCGCTTCAGGGACGACTTCGTGATCGACCTCGTCGGATACCGGCGCTACGGCCACAACGAGGGCGACGAGCCGGCGTACACGCAGCCGCGCCTCTACGAGGCGATCGACGAGCACCCGACCGTCGGCGAGCTCTACGCCGAGCAACTCATCGAGGAGGGCGTGGTGAGCGAGGAGGAGGTCGCAGACTCCAAGTCCGCGCTCGCCGACTCGCTGCGGAACGTGCAGGACGAAGTGCGCGAGTACGCGTCCAACGGAGACAGCGGAGCGCACGCGGAAGACGAGCGGGAGGCGGTGTTCGAGCCCGACACGACGGGCGTCGACTTCGAGCGGCTCAACGAGATCAACGACGCGACGGTACAGCTGCCCGAGGGCTTCACACCCCACCCGAAGCTCTGGCGTCAGATGGGCCAGCGTGCCTCGGTCTTCTCACCCAATCGCGCCATCGACTGGGGCCACGCCGAGACGCTCGCCTTCGGCACCCTCCTCATGGAGGGCATCCCCGTCCGGCTGTCGGGTCAGGATTCGCAGCGGGGCACGTTCAGCCACCGTCACCTCGTGCTCCACGACACCGAGAACGGGCGACAGGTGATTCCCCTTCTGCAGGTCGCCGACGCACGGCTGGAGATCTACAACTCGCCGCTGACCGAGACCGCGGTCCTCGGTTTCGAGTACGGCTACTCGGTCGGCGCCGACACGGACTTCGTGCTCTGGGAGGCGCAGTTCGGCGACTTCGTGAACGTCGCGCAGCCCATCGTCGACCAGTTCATCTCGTCGGGTCGTACGAAGTGGGGCCAATACTCGAGGATCGCGCTCCTGCTTCCACACGGCTACGAGGGCCAGGGCCCGGAGCACTCGAGCGCCCGCCTCGAGCGTTTCCTGCAGCTCTGCGCCGAGGACAACATCCGGGTCACCTACCCGACCACCCCGTCCCAGTATTTCCATCTGCTGCGCCGGCAGGCGATGAGCCGCCCGGAGCGCCCCCTCGTCGTCATGACGCCGAAGAGCCTGCTCCGGCATCCCCAGGCCACGTCCATGGTGACCGACCTGACCCAGGGAGCCTTCGAGCCGGTCCTCGGGGACCCGAACGTCGAGGATCCCGGGAAGATCACCCGGCTCGTCCTCTGCTCCGGGAAGTTCTACTACGACATCCAGGGCCACGACCGGCGCCCCGAGGCCGAGCACGTCGCGGTCGGACGCGTGGAGCTTCTCTATCCGTTCCCCGCCGACAGGCTGACGCAGCTCGTCGAGAGCTATCCCAACTTGAGGGAGGTCGTCTGGGCGCAGGAGGAGCCCCGCAACATGGGGGCCCTGACCTACATCGGGCCGCGCCTGCGCGGGGTCGTTCCGAGAAAGATCCCGCTGTCGCACGCGTCGCGCCCCGACCGCGCCAGCCCGGCCGAGGGCAAGGCGAAGGCGCACGTCAGGCAGCAGGCGGCGCTGGTGCTCGAGGCCCTGGGCCTGGAGGCGGAGGACACCGCGAGCGAGTAGCGCGGCGGCCGCGGGTCCGTGTGACCCTCCCGGCCGCTCGGTCTCACCACTCCAGCAGAATCTTCCCGAAGTTCTCGTTGGCCTCCATCCGGGCATGCGCCTGGGCCGCTTCGGCGGCCGGGAAGACCCGGTCGACGACCGGAGCCAGCTCACCCGAGGCGAAGCCGGGCAACACGTCGCGGGCGAACGCCCGGGCCAGCTCGACCTTCTCCGGCAGCGGTCGCGCGCGCAGCACCGTGCCCCGGATCGACGCCCGCCGGCCCATGAGGCCACGCAGATTCAGAACGGCCTCGACCCCGCCCGGCACACCGACCACGATGTGGCGACCGCGCACGGCCACGACCCGCTGATTTCCAGCCAGATAGGGCCCGCCGACCAGGTCGAGGATCACATCGACACCACGGCCGTCGGTCAGCTCGAGGACCCTGTCCGGCCAACCGTCGTCGGCGAGGACGGCGTGCTCGAGCCCCAGCTCACCGGCCCGCTCGAGCTTCTCGGGCGTACGCGAGGTGCCGATGACGGACGCCCCGATGCGTCGGGCGAGCTGCAGGGCGGCCGTTCCCACGCCGCTTCCGACGGCATGCACGAGGAGCGTCTCGCCTGCCTTCAACCCCTCCTGCAGGAAGGCGGCGTCGTAGGCGGTCATGTAGACCTCGGGGATCGCTCCCGCCTGCGCCGGTCCCATGCCCTCGGGGATCGGAACGAGGGTGTCCGCCGGGCTGACGGCGAGCTCCGCGTATCCGCCCCCGCCGAGGATCCCCATCACCCGGTCGCCCACAACGACGTCCGTCACCCCTTCGCCGACCGACTCCACCGTACCCGCCAGCTCCAGGCCCGGGATGTCCTCCGGGTACCCCGGAGGCACGGGATACCTGCCCCGCCTCTGTAAGAGGTCCGCTCGATTGAGGCCCGAAGACGCCACGCGCACGAGGGCCTCACCGGGCCCCGGCTCGGGCCGCGGGACCTCCCGAAGCTCCAGCACGTCGGGGTCACCCGGCTCCCGGATCACGACTGCTCTCATCGACTTGTTCATGGGACCCACTGTAGTCGTCGGGTGGCCTTCAAACTACCTTCCGCGTCCAATGCATTTGCCTTTCGAGCTGGACCGCCCCCTGGTCTTCTTCGACCTGGAGACGACCGGTCTGGACCTGAAGAACGACCGCATCGTCGAGCTGGCGTTCATCAAGATGACGCCCACGGGCGACGTGCTGGAGCGCGTGAGACGTTTCAATCCCGGGATCCCGATCCCGGCTGAAGCGACCGCGGTGCACGGGATCACCGACGCCGACGTGGCCGACGAAGTGACCTTCTGCCGCACCGCTCGCAACCTGGTCGACATCCTGGACGGCTGCGACCTGGCCGGCTTCAACATCAAGCGCTTCGACCTACACATGCTCATCTACGAGCTACGCCGTTGCGGAGTCGAGTTCTCGCTCGCCGGTCGACGCATCCTGGACATGCAAACGATCTTCCACCGCGAAGAGCGCCGGGACCTGTCGGCCGCCGCGAAGTTCTATCTCGACCGGGAGCACGAAGAGGCGCACACCGCGCTCGGCGACATCCGGACGTCGGCGGCCGTGCTCGGCGCCCAGCTGAAGCGCTACGAAGATCTCCCACGGGACATCGACGGGCTCCACGCATACTGCGAGGAGTTCGCCCCCTTCCGTACCGAGGTCGACCGGTGGTTCACGAGCGAAGAAGAGGGCCGCCTCTTCCGTCGAGGCAAGCACAAGGGTCGCGCCCTCGGCGACGTGGCCAGGGAAGCGCCCGACTACCTGCACTGGATGCTCGGTGCCGACGACATGGACGAGGACGTGCTGGCGGTCGTGAGGCGCGCCCTGGGCGCGCCCGGACCGGAGCTGGCGTCTCCGCCCGACGACCGGCCCGACGTGCCGGTGGAGGACCCCCTGTGACCCTGAGAAACGCGCCCGGGGATCCCGGGATCGGGCTCACGATGACAGTGTATTCCACCCCCGGGCGCTCGCGGCCCGGGACGACGACTGCTGAAGCGGGCCTGCGGGTTGGCCGCGGCTCGTTCACATATAGAGAACAACTACGAATGAAGAGCCTCTCGATTGCCCTCCTGGTCACGGTGACCGCCCTCGCCTCGGCGTGCGGCGGCGACGAGGCTCCGGAGCCGTCCACCCAGGATGCCGCTTCCACGACGCCCCAGGGAGTCTGGGGCCGAGCCCCTGCCGCCGTCGACGGAATCCCTTCCGTCGTCTTCCTGAGACCCTCGAGCGGCGAGCAGGCGACACCCCCGTCCGACACCGCCGTCCTGGATCAGCTCGGCCTGGCCTTCCTGCCCACGCAGCTCCTGGTGCGGGCCGGCCAAACCATCGAGTTCGTGAACAGCGAGACCCTGGCGCACAACGTCCACGTGACTTCGGTCGCGAACGACTCGACGGTATACCTGGCGGACATGGATCCCGACGACCACAGGGATCTCACGCTCGACACCGACGGCGCCTACGACGTGACGTGCGACGTCCACCCCGGCATGCGGGCCCTCATCTACGTGACGTCGGCGCCGTATGCGGCATTCGCCGAGCTGGACGGCAGCTACCGCGTCCCGAACGTACCCCCGGGGTCGTACGCCGCCGAAGTCTGGAGCGCCTCCCCCGACCTGCGAACGGGGCGCGCGGTCCAGATAACGGGCTCCAGCACCGAGCTCGATCTGACGGCCACCCCGTGATCACCCCCACCCCGGACTGACATCATGCTCCTCGACGCACACTCGGGATCCCGGTACCTCGTCCTCATCCTGGGCATCGTGGTCATCGCCTACTCGGCCTACGGGGTGGTGACCGGGCGTCCCTACGACAAGCGCATGCGCATCATCGCCTCGTCGTTCACCGCCTCGCTCGATCTGACGGTGCTCTTCGGGTTGGCGCACCTGTTCACGAGCACGTTCTATCCGCAGCTCGCGGGCCACATCGTGATGATGGTGCTCGCGGTCGCCATCGCCCACATCGTCTCGGTGGTGATGCGGAAGCGTCCCCTCGAAGAGCGCAGCTACATGCCACATCTGGTCAGCGCGATCGTCGTGCTGGGGCTCGTGGCGTTCGGAATCATGGCGATCGGCAGGCCGATCGTAGGCTGATCCGCCGTGGCGCTGGCACCCCTCGAGGCACGCCCGGACGCGAGTCTCGCGTCGGGCCCCACGGATCTGGGCATCGTGATGAGCGGCGGCGGAGCGCGTGCCGCCTATCAGGTCGGCTTCCTCCGGTGCGTCGCTCAACGCTTCCCGGAGCTCCGGATCCCCTACGTGACCGGGGTCTCCGCCGGCGCGATCAACGCCGCGCTCATCGCATCGCACCACGGGACGTTCCTGCAGGCGGTGCGGGAGCTGAGCCATCTCTGGGGCAACCTCACGGTCGGCGACGTCTTCCGGACCGACACTTGGTCACTCGCCAAGAACGCAGTCAGCTGGCTCCGGCAGCTCGCCTCCGGAGGCATCGGGAGCCATCGCCTGGTCCGGGGCCTCGTCGACACCACCCCGCTGCACACCTACCTGAGCGAGGTCCTGCACACGGTCGGCGGAGAGCTGACCGGGATCCAGTACAACATCGATTGCGACCGGCTCAAAGCGCTCGCGATCAGCGCCACCAGCTACTCGACCGGCCAGTCGGTCACGTGGATCCAGGGCAACGACGTCGAGCTCTGGAGGCGTCCTCACCGGAAGCCCGTGAGGACGACGATCACGCTGGAGCACATCATGGCGTCGGCTGCGCTTCCGCTCTTCTTCCCCGCGGTGGAGGTCGACAACGCGTGGTACGGGGACGGAGGCATCCGCCTCATCGCCCCGCTCTCGCCCGCCGTGCACCTCGGCGCACGCAAGATCATCGCGATCTCGACGAGGTACGCGCCCACGAGGGTCGAGGCGGCGGAGCAGGCGGTGTTCGGCTACCCACCTCCGGCGCAGGTGATGGGCATCCTCCTGAACTCGATCTTCCTCGACCTGCTCGACCACGACGCCGTGCGCCTCGAGCGACTGAACCGCCTCATCGAGGACGTGCCCCGGGAGCAGCGCGGCGAGCTGAAGCGCGTGGAGCTGCTCACGCTGCGCCCCTCGGCGGATCTCGGGAAGATGGCGGGGCAGTTCGAAGCGAAGCTTCCCGGTGCGTTCCGGTTCCTGACGCGAGGGCTCGGAACCAAGGAGACCAGGAGCCCGGACTTCCTGAGCATGGTGCTCTTCCAGCCGGACTACCTCACCGCGCTGATCGAGATCGGAGAGAAGGACGCCGAGGCGCGGGTGGACGAGATCGAAGCCTTTCTGAGAACGGACAATGAGTAATCAGCTACCCCCGCCGCGCCTGCTGCACCCGCGCGCTTTCAAGGTCACCGTCGGATGGACCCTGCTCCTGCTCTTCCTCGGGAGCGTCGTCCACGCCACCGGCTCCAGCCTCGCGTGCCCCGACTGGCCCACGTGCTACGGGACCATGGTCCCCGAGATGTCGGGCGGGATCTTCTGGGAGCACCTCCACCGCCTGGTCGCCGGCGGTCTCGTGCTGATGTTCTGCCTCGCCACGTACCTGGCCCACAAGGAGGTCCGAACCCGCCGCTGGATCGTGAAGGCCTGCTGGGGCGGCATCGCCCTGCTGCTGGTCCAGTCCGCGTTCGGAGGCCTCACGGTCATCTTCCGCCTTCCGGACTGGATGTCGACGACGCACCTCGCGCTCGCGTTCAGCTTCCTGTCGCTGGCGACCTTCCTCGCGGCGGCCACGTCCCGATCGGGCTCCGATCCCCGCAGCCGCGTTGCGCCCTGGGCGGCGGCCGGGGCCGGGCTCGTCTTCGTCCAGTCGGTCCTGGGCGCCCTGGTCCGACACATGGAAGCCGGCCTGGCGTGCCCGGACGCACCCCTCTGCCTGGGTCAGGTCGTCCCGCCCCTGGTGAACGCGCCGATCACCGTCCACTTCACGCACAGGGTCCTGGCGCTCGTCGTCGCGATCTTCGTGCTCGCGGTCGCGGTGCGTGTGCTGCGTGCGGAGACCGATCCGGTCCTCCGCGGCCTCGCCGGCCTCGCCGCGGTGCTGGTCGTCACCCAGATCGGGCTCGGCTTCGCGTCGGTCCTGACCGTGCTGGGCGTCGTCCCGGTCTCGCTGCACACGCTGGTCGCGGCGTCGCTCCTGGCCACGCTGGTCGCGTTGGCGACCCTGGCCAGCCGTGCGGCTCCCGCGGCACCGACCGACGCTCAGGACCCGGCGGCCTCGGCCGCAGTGGTGGCCTGACCCCGGTGGACACCGCAAACATCGGCGACGCGCTCGCCGTCGTGAACGCATCGCTGAACGCCACGAGCGCCGCCGCGCTCTTCACGGGTTACGCGTTCATTCGCCGCAAGGTCGTGAAGAACCACCGGCGCTCGATGCTCACCGCGGTGTTCGCGTCGGCCGTCTTCCTGGTCTTCTACCTGACTCGCGTCGCACTGACGGGTACGCACGAGTTCGCCGGAGAGGGCACTGCGAGGGTCGTGTACCTGTCGGTCCTCTTCTCGCACATGGTGCTCGCCGTCGTCGTCGTGCCGTTCGTGTTGCGCCTCCTCTACCTGGTGCGCAAGGAGCGCTTCCAGGACCATGCCAGGCTCGCCCGGTGGGTCTTTCCCGTGTGGGCCTACGTGTCGGTGACGGGGCTTCTGGTCTACCTGCTCCTCTACCAGATCTACGGCTACCGCTGAGCGTGGGGGCGCCGCCGCCGGGCGCCTCGTCGGGTACCTCGAGGCCCTCGCGGCCGCCTGTCTCTGGGGCTCGTCCGGGATCTTCGCGGTCCACCTCTTCCGCCTCGGTGTGCCCCCCGCGACCGTCGCGTTGCTCCGGCCGGCCATCGGCGTCGCCTTCCTGGTGGGTGGGCTCGCCCTGATGCGCCCCAGCGCCCTGGCCGTCGACCTCCGCGGGCTCGTCCTCCTGGGACTCGGCGGTGGCATGGCGGTCGGCGTCTTCCAGATCGCTTATCAGATGTCGACCGACGCGGTCGGCGTGCCGACGACCGTCGCGCTCCTATATCTGGCGCCGGCGCTCGTCACGGCCGTCGCCGGCCCGCTGCTGCACGAATGGCCGACCCGGCGTCGCGTCTCGCTCGTCGCGCTGACGCTCACCGGCGTGTGGTTGTCGGTCCTGGGCGCCGAGGAGGTGTCGTCGACCTTCGGAACGTCGGGTCTCGCGTGGGGGATCCTCTGCGCGGTGAGCTACGCGACGTACACGGTCTTCGGCCGATTCGTCGCGCCCCGGTACGGGTCCGCCCGGACGGTCGTCTACAGCACGCTGGGCGCGTGCCTCGTCCTCGCGGTCGTGCTTCCGTTCGGAGCGGACTCGTTGACGATCCCGACCGACGCGAGGGCGTGGTGGCTGCTGGTGGCGTTCGGTGGCCTGACGATCGCGGCGGCACAGTTCCTCTTCTTCGACGCGCTCGGCCGCATCGAGGCCAGCGGTGCCTCCATCGCCACGGCCGCCGAGCCCGCGGTCGCGGCGGTCCTCGCGACCCTCCTGCTATCCCAGGGCCTGAGCCCGGTGGGATGGATCGGTGTGGCGCTGATCGTAGCCGGGGTGGTGGGGGTCGGCCTAAGCGCGCGACGAGAGGGCCACCGCTGACCCGACCGACGCCTTTCACCGCGCCGGGGCGCGCCCCCCGCCGAGCTGCTACGCCGGAAACGAGATCTCGACCTCCGCACCCCCGTCCGGGACGTTCCTGAGCTCGATCTTGCCGCCCATTCCCTCGACCACCTTGCGGGCGTGCGGCAGCCCGAGCCCCAGCCCGTCGTCCGAGGTGGAGTAGAACGGATCGAATGCCCGGCGGAACGCCTCCTCGCTGAAGCCGCGTCCGTGGTCACGCACGGTGATCTTCGCCCGACCGTCCTCCTTCGAGACCGTGAGATCGACCGTCTGATCTCCGCCGAAGCGGGCCGCGTTGTGGAGCACCAGGTAGAGCGCGTCCATGAGCGCACCCGGGTTCACCGAGGCCCGGACCGACGGGTCGCTCAGTTGAACGCGGACGCCGAGCCCCTGATCCGTCACGAACTCCTTGGTGACCTTCTGCGCGAGCTGAACGAGGTCGGTGCCCTGGGCGGCCTCGTCGACCTCGCGGACGAAGAAATCCAGGTCCTCGAGCGCACCCAGCGCGCGACCGATGCGCTCGCGCAACTCACGGGCGTCGGCGCGGTCGTCGAATCCGGTGAGGGGCTCGCGAACGCTCTTCTGGAGGAACGAGCTCACCCGTCCGACCGCCTCTCGAAGCGCTGCCTCGCGCTCCGCCTCGCGAGGCGCCCAACCCTCGGCCAGAGCGCTCTTCAGCGCAGCCTCCGGGGTCCCGGACCCTGCGTCGGCCGGAATCTTACCCCGCTTGACCGCCTCGATCAGCGAGCGCAGCCGCTCGTCGACCTCCCGCCTCGCGGACTCGGCTCCGGCTTTCCGGCCCCGGGACGTGCCGACCGAAAGCCCGATCGCGCCCAGAACGACTCCGACGACCACGCCTATGAGGACTTCCATGGTTCTCCATTCGAGCGAACACACCGGGGGACGGGGACGGATCTTCGCACAGCCGGTCCGCAGCGGCAACTCACGTTGCGGGACGCCCCCGAGTACCCCTATCGTCGGCGGCCCATGGACGACCTACAAGAGCTTCGTCTCGTTCTCGAGGCCTCGAGCGACGAGGGCAACCCCGACGCCGAAGAGCTGCGCGACCTGATGAGCCGAGTGGAACGCATCGGGGTGATCGGTCTGTCACGCTTCCTCGAGAAGCCCGCCCGTCGTGTGCCTTCGTACCTGGCCGCCAAGGGCTACGAGATCGTGCCCATCAACCCCGAGGCCGACCGGATCCTGGGTCAGGACGTGTACGATCGACTCTCCGACGTTCCCGGTGACCTCGACATGGTCATGGTCTTCCGACCATCCGCCGAGGCCGGCACGTACGTTCACGAGATCATGGAGCGTCCGGAGCGACCCGTCGTCTGGCTCCAGGAGGGGATCACCGCGCCGGCCGAAATCGACGAGGCTCGCGCCGCGGGGTACACGGCCGTCCAGGACCTCTGCGCGTTCAAGGTACATCGCGCCCTGTACGGCTGACGCGCGCGTGGGGTCGGGCGCCATGCGCGAGGACAGTCGCGTGGCCCTGCCGGGAGACGCCTAAGCGCCGAGCACGTCCTCGAGCATTTGGGCATGCCCCTTCGGCTTCACCTTCCGCCACGCCTCTGCGACCGTCCCGTCCTCGTCGATGAGGAACGTGCTACGCTCGATGCCCATGTACTTCCGGCCGTACATGCTCTTCTCCTTCCAGACGCCGTACGTCTCGGAGACCTCGTGGTCCACGTCGGCGAGAAGGGGGAAGTTGAGGTCGAACTTCTTGCGGAACTTCGCGTGCGATTCCACGGAATCCGGCGAGACCCCGAGGACCACCGCGTCCAGCTTCTCGAACGAGGGCGTCGCGTCGCGCAGGTCGCAGGCCTGCGTGGTGCATCCCGGGGTGTCGTCCTTCGGATAGAAGTAGAGGACGACCTTCTTCCCCCTGAAGTCGGAGAGGCTCACCTCACCCCCTTCGTCGGTCGCGAGCGTGAAATCCGGCGCCTTGCTTCCCTTTTCAACCATGGATCCGTCCGTCGTTGCAGTGCTCAGGCTCCCGCTTCGGCTTCCGGGGAGAGCGCGGGTCCGACCAGGCTGGCCGACTCCTCCACCACCTCCGCCTCCCAACGGCACAGCTCGTCGCCGCGCGCCTGGCATTGGGTGTGGTCCACCCGGACCGTGCCACCGAGCCGTTGTTCGATCACTTCCTTGCAGAAGCCCGACAGGAGATGGCAGGCGTCGCCGCCCGGATCGTGCCGGATGAAGAAGAGGGACCGTCCCTCGATCACGAAGGGCCCGCGGCCGAAACCGCCGATGGTGCGTCCGAAGAGCTTCTTGAGCCGCCGTTTCGCCGCCGACCGGGCGATCGCGAAGCTCGCACGCTTGGGGAGGACGCGGCTCAACCGGTGCGAGCGATCGACCTCGGCGAGCAGCCGGCCGGCCTGCTCGAAAATCTCGTCGCCGTCAGGACGCCGGATCACCAGGCGGAACAGGTCCCCGACCTCCGCATCCGTGAGTCGCGTGCGCTTGCGTACATCCGCTTTGTACGTGCGGATCTGGCGCTCGACCACGTCGCTCAACCCGAAGCGGCGCGGCATCGTGCGCGTCGGGTCCTCGTCTTCCAGGATCTCGCCCGGGAGGTCCCGGTCCCTGATCACCTCGAGCAGACGGAGGGCGACGACGGCCTGAATCCGCCTCGTGTCGTCTCCGGAGCCAGGCAATTCGGTGGGATCCTTCAACGCGCCTCGTTGATTGGGTATTCGGAGTGGCAGGCCAATCTCACCGAAGTGGCCTGCCGCGGCAACGCGTGCCCCGAAGCGCCACGAAGCGGAAACGGCATGAACAGGGAATTTTCAGATCGTACCAATTTGAGAATGACACTCGGCCCCGAAGAGTCCATATATGGACCGGATGCTTCACCGTATCCCGCAAGCGGGGCGAGTGTGGAGGTCATCTCGTTGGCCCACCCTGGGGGGGCTGGTTCTTCGTGCCGACGAGACCCTTCGCGCTCCCCCGTTTGTCGTTTCTGTCAGCCATCTGGGCGTCACGTGAGCGCGCGAATAGGCTGCCGGGCCCACTCTTGTTGGATCCCGACGCTAGGGGCATCTTACGTGAGCATTCAAGGTGTTCGCCCATTCTGGGCGGCATGAAGGACAAGGCTTGACCATGGCTACAATCGAGCAACGGGAATCGGCCCGGGCTGGCGAGGAGATTCCGCTCGAGAAGCTGACCGACGAGCAGTTGGTGACTGCCCACCTTCAGGGGCGTCCTGGAGCCTTCCAGCGGCTTTACGATCGATATAGAGATCGCCTGATCCACTTCATCACCCGCAAGACGGGTGACTCGGATCGCGCACAGGACCTGGTGCAGGAGGCGTTCATTCGCGTGACTCGGCACCTGCACCGTTTCGACACGTCCAAGAAGTTCTCGACGTGGGTCTACACGATCGCGAGCAACCTCTCGAAGAACGAGCTGCGCAACAGGTCGCGGAGCCCGCTGGTGCTTTTCCAGCGGCTCACCAACAACTGGGAGGACGATCACCGTCCCATCCAGTTCGAGGACTACTCGATGCGCCCGGACGATCTTTATCGCAAGCGCTTCCTCAAGCGGCTCGTCGAGGACACCGTCGAGGAGCTTCCGGAGCATCACCGGCTCGTTTTCCGGCTCAGGGAGCTGGAGGGCAAGAGCTACGAGGAGATCTCGGAGATCACCGGCGTCAATCTCGGGACGGTGAAGAGCCGTCTGCACCGCGCCCGCAACTCGTTCGCGCAGAGGATCGAGCCCTTCCTGAACTAGGAAGCCGGTCGCCCCGCCTCCCTGGCAAGCGGCCGGGGCTCGACATAATCTCAGCCTCATGTTCGAAGAGCTCCGATCCGCCTTCCGCGAAGCGCTGGACAACTTCAACAAGGAGTTGAAGCGCGAGCACGTCCCCGGAACGGTCGACCGTCTCCTGGTCGGCATGAGGGACGAGATCGTCGACGAGAAGGCCGAGGTCTCCGGTCTCGAGCAGCAGCTCGAGAAGACCCTGGGCCAAATCCAGCAGGAGACCGAGAACGCGCATACCTGTCGGCGGCGGGAGGAAATGGCCCGCAAGATCGACGACGAGGAGACCGCGACCCTGGCCGCCAGGCACGCCGAGAAGCATGAGGGACACCTCACCCTCCTGCAGAAGAAGGCCGAGGCGATGCGCGAGGAGCTCGAGTTCCGACGCCGCACCGTCCAGGAGATGGTGGCGAAGTTCGAGGAGGCGCGCGGCAAGCGGGACGCGCTCTCTGCCACGGCGGGCCGATCGAGCGCGCGCGAGTCGTTCACCGAGGCCGACGACCTGTTCGGCGAGCTCGACCGTATGGCGGAGAAGATCGAGGGCGAAGGTTCTCGCGCAGAGGCCGCGGAGATCCTCGACTCCCTGGACCTCGACGGTGACTCGGAGTACCACATCGATCTCGAGGCCGAGATCGAGGAAGAGGAGGAGCTGGACGTGGACGCGGCTCTGGCCGAGCTGAAGCGCCGCATGGGAGAAGCCGGAACGGACTGAGCGGGCTCGGCGCTCATCGATGTGCCCGGGCCGTGCCCGACGTCCCGGGGTGCTTAGTTCCCCGCCTCGTCCGCGAAGGCCCTCAGGAAGAGCAGTCCGGCGCACTCCCCCGAGAGGAAGAGGATGTCCTCGCGGTTGCGTGCGCTCAGCTCACCGCGCCCGGCTCCCCCGTCTGCGAGCAGGCCCCAGACCTTGTCGTCCTTGGTCCCGAGCCGGATCAAGAGGCCGTCCGAGGCCCGGTCGTACAGCTGGATCGACTCGTCCTCGCTGAAGGCCGTCCGCTCGGCCGACAGCTCCAAACGCGCCGGATCCTGTGCGACGTCGAGCACGACGAAGGGGCGCGGCGTGGGATCCCCCGCCGCGGGACGCCAGAAGATCACGCCCCGATCGGCGCTCGCGAGGTGCACCACCCGCCACAGCGGAAGCGCGAACCGCGACCGCTCCCCGTCGGCACCCCAGAGGGCCATGGTGCCCGCCGGAGGCCGCGACCCCTCACGACGTGCGAGGAACTGACCGAGGTCGATGATGTCGTCCGCCATATTCGAATGAACGCTGCCGCAGGCCCCTCGTCAAATCCGGGGGCTTCGGGTAGATTCCGCGATCGTTCGACCTCAGGGTCGACCTGATCACTCGCGGTGATATTCGGCATGCAGAATTGGATCGGAATCGGTATCTGGATCGTCATGGGTGGCGTCATCGGCCTCGTCATGAGGGCGCTCATCAGCCGCCCCGAAGAGACCCCGGGCCATACGCCCGTGATGCTCGCGCTGGGTGCATTCGCCTCGGTCATCGGGGGCATGCTCGGCGTCGGAACCTTCCATCTCTACGAGCCACTCGCCATCAGCCCCGGCGGAATGGCGGGCGCCGCGATCTTCGCGATCATGATGACCTTCATCTACCGCTGGGGGCTGCGAAGCCTCATCTAGTGGCCCGCCACTAGTCCCGGCTGCTCGGCGGTTTCCCAAAGGTACGCCGATGTCGGACCCGATCAGCTTCGTCGATGAACAGCTCGGCCGTTTCCGTACCGAGCTCTACGATTTCCTTCGCATTCCGTCGGTCAGCACCGACCACGAGCACGAAGGGAGTGTGCGCGCGGCGGCCGAGTGGCTGGCCGCCCGCCTCAAGGAGGCCGGCCTGGAGTCCGAGGTCTTCGACACGCCGGGCC
>JASFUR010000012.1:0-18501 GCA_050050215.1 Gemmatimonadota bacterium | reverse complement strand
GCAGTAGAGGCGTTCCATCGGGTGAAGGGCGGGCTCTTCATCCCCATCCACTGGGCCACCTTCGACCTTTCCACCCACGGCTGGACCGAGCCCGTCGAGCGGTTCCTGGTAGCGGCTCGACGCACCGGCGCCAGGCACGTCGTGCCGCGTCCGGGTGCGTGCATCGAGCCCGCGCGGCCACCCGAGGTGGAGCGCTGGTGGCCCGAACTCCCATGGCGTACGGCCGACGAGTACCCGGTGGTCTCCTCGGGCGCGACCACGCTGAAGCAATCGACTACGAACTCATCCATATAGAGGACGGCATCATGAGCACTGCGACACACAGGGAATTCGGCCACGGCACAACCGCCGCGGAAGCCGTCGAAGGCATCGATCTCACCGGCAAGCTTGCGCTCGTCACGGGCGGCTCGAGCGGACTTGGGGTCGAAACGGCCCGGGCGCTGGCGTCGGCCGGAGCTGAGGTCGTCATCACGGCCCGCAACATGTCCAAGGGCGAGGCCGTAGTGGCCGACATCCGTGAGGCGACCGGCAACGACTCGGTCAGCGTAGCCGAGCTCGATCTCTCCTCGCTCGACAGCATCCGGGCGTTCGCGAAAGAATTCCTGGCCGAACACGAAGCGCTGCACATCCTCGTCAACAACGCCGGCGTCATGGCGTCACCTCCCATGAAGACACAGGACGGCTTCGAGCTCCAGTTCGGGACCAACCACGTCGGGCACTTCCTCCTCACCAACCTGCTCGTGCCCGCGCTTCTGAAGGGCACGCCGTCGCGGGTCGTGTCCCTGACCTCTCGCGGCCATCACTTCTCGCCCGTGGTCTTCGACGACATCCAGTTCGAGAACCGGGACTACGACAAGTGGGCCGCCTACGGTCAGTCGAAGACCGCGAACGTCCTCTTCGCCGTCGAGCTGGATCGCCGACTCGGCCGCCAGGGCGTACACGCCTACGCGGTCCATCCGGGTGGGATCATGACGGAGCTGGGGCGCCACCTGACGGATGAGGATCGCGAGCGGCTGCGGACGCGCATGGACAGCACCGACTTCGTCTGGAAGACCGTTCCGCAGGGCGCTGCCACGTCCGTGTACGCTGCGACCGCGCCGGAGCTCGAAGGCCGTGGCGGCATCTATTTGGAGGACTGCCACGTGTCCCAGGTCGACGACGATCCGGAGGCACTCGACGGCGTGAAGTCCTATGCGATCGACACCGCCGCGTCCGCCAAGCTCTGGGAGATCTCGGAAGAGCTGGTGGGGGAGAAATTCTCTTGGAGGGGCAGCCCGGAGTAGCGGAGGAGACGGAGGACCGCCAGTACTGGCGGATCGCCTCGGGCGGTATCCCCGTGGCGTCTTCATGTCGATGCTGACGACCGGGGCAGTCACACGGGTCCCTCCTGCACCGGGCGTGGTTGCGTGCTTCGCGACTCCGTGCCCTTATAGCAGAAGCCCACGCGCCCGCCCCGGAGGAGCATCATGCGCGCAGCCGCCCTGATCGTAGTCTTCGTCTTGGTCGGCTCCGCGCCCCCTCTCGCAGCCCAGTGGACCGACGTCGATGGTGATGCGGCCGACATCGCCGTCGCTGCAGATGGGGAGGTGTGGGTCCTCGACACCCAGCGGCTGCGCGGTGGCGGTGTCCTACAGCGGTGGACCGGACTCGGTTGGGAGAATCTCGAGGTCACGGGATCTTCCGTAGCGGCTGATCCGAATGGCCGCCCTTGGGTCATCACCGAGGGGAATCTGATCTACCGCTGGGACGGCAGCGGATGGCAGCGGATGCCGGGCATGGCCGGTGACATCGCGGTCGGCGCTGACGGCACAGTCTGGGCTATCAACGTGGATCCGGCGCTCGCGATGGACGCTCCCATGCGCTGGACCGGCCGCGAATGGGAGAACATGAGCGGCAGCGGCGTCCGCATCGCGGTGGACGACGAGGGCAACGCGTGGATCGTCACGCAAGACCAGGCCGTCTATCGCTGGAACGGTACGACCTGGGAGAACGTGCCCGGCGAGGCCCAGGACATCGCCGTGGGCCCGGACGGCACCGTCATGATCGTCGGGACGGAGCCAGTGTTGGGCGGGTGGCAGGTGATGCGCTACACGGGGTCGGGCTGGGAGGCCCTGGGTATAGGCGGCCGCCGGGTGGCACTCGGCCCCGACGGGGACCTGTGGGTGGCGTTCAACGATGGGCGGCTCCGCCGTACGTCCATGGATCGTCTCGCCGCCGTGGCACAGGACGACCCGGCGGATGGTGGTCGCCAACTAACCGTATCGGGCGGCGTCGTGGCCCAGGATGCGGTCCAGACGCGCAGCTTCATGTATGGGTTCGTCGATATGCGTGCCCACCCGATGGCCCAGTTGGCATTCGGTGGCGAGCTCTTCCACGGTGCGGTGGACGGTGATCCGGCGACCGCCTTGGGACCGTGCAAGTGCTACCACCGAGGATGGGACGCGTTCGAGAACACGTGCGGGAACCTCTACCGGGAGAATCTCGTCAACCAGCTCGACATCGCGGGCCACGAGACTGGTGACCGGGCCGGCTACCCCACATTCAGCTCGTTCCCCAAGTACAACGCCATCTTGCACCAGCAGATGTACGTCGACTGGATCCGCCGGGCCCGGGACGGGGGACTCCGAGCGATGGTGGCGCTCGCCGAGAACAGCCACATGCTCGCCGACGCGGGCGAGACTGAGGGGACACCCAACGACGATCTGGGCTCGATGGAAGTGCAGATCCGGGAGTTGAAGGCTTTCGCGGCGCGTCACGATTGGATGGAAATCGCATACTCGCCCGCGGACATGCGCCGCATCGTCGAGGCCGGCAACCTCGCGATCATCATCGGCGTCGACACGGACAATCTCGGCAACTTCTACGATCCCGCGGACCGGAAGGGAGCGAGCTACGTTCCCGAGCCGACGAACCAGCAAATCGCGGCCGAGATAGATCGACTCTACTCCGAGGGGGTTCGGTATGTGCTCCCCATCGGGAAGACGAACAACGCATTCGGCGGCACCGCCCTGTACGACAGCGGCAACAACGTCGCGAACAAGTACAACACGGGTGAGGCCTTTCAGCCGGAGGCGGTCGACGCGGCCGACACCAACATTGCGTTCAAGCTGCAGTCGCCGTATGCCGTCGACCGGCGGAGCATCAGGTCGGCGATGGCGTTCGGCGGCACGGTCATCCCGCGCGCCATCATGCCGGATCGCGTGGAGAACTATCCCAACTATTCCGATCCCGGTCCCCGCCAGGGACACCGCAACAGCCTGGGACTTACGGACAGGGGCCGCTTCGCCATCCGCTACATGATGTCGCGGGGCATGATGATCGACATCGATCACATGTCGGAGAGGGCGGTCACCGAGGTCCTCAACATGGCGCTGCTGCTGGACATGCCGGTGAACTCGGGCAACAACAATCTCCGGAAGGCCGGGGGCAATGAGAACCAGCGGACGCCCTATCAGTACATGGCGATCCGCGACGTCGGCGGGATGGTCGGGGTCGGCCACACGGGTGAGGCGAGCCGCTTCCTGCGGGAGCTCGAGCTGACGCTCTACGTGATGGAAGGCGCGAACGTCGCAATCGGGACTGACGCGAACGGCCTGGTTCCCCTTCCCGGACCGCCGTCCGCGGCAGCTCGTGTCGAGTACGGGCCGAGTCTCACGCGCAGCGTCATGGGCACGAAGACCTGGGACTACAACCGGGACGGTGTTGCCCACTACGGCCTCTTGCCGGACTTCATCGAGAGCCTGCGCAGCGCCGGGATGCACGAGAACGTCGAGACCGCGTTCTTCAGGTCTGCGGAGTATTTCGCCCGGATGTGGGAGAAGGTCGATCAGCGTGCGGCCCGTATCGAGGCGCCGCCGACAGCGGTGCAGAACGCGGTGGGAGCGGACCCCCGTGGCCAGATTGCGGGCAGCCAGGCAGGCGGCGCAGTGAACCGTCCCAACGCGGCCGGCGACCAGGCCGATACAGATGCCGCGGCGCTCGAACGCCTGCTGCGTGAGCAGGCTCGGCAGGGGGCCAGCAACATCCCCGTCAACTGAACGAAGCGCGCTACCCACTCATCGTGGGATGAATAACGGTCGCACCATGCGCGTCACGCGCATCTCGAACTGAGGGAGAGCCGGGCGATGGCTCTCGGATTCCCTTCGTTCAGATCCCGAACGTCCGGAGCGTGAGCAGCCACCGCGCCTCACGCTCCAGGTCTTCCAGGTCCGTGTAGCCCATCTCGCGGATGGGCCGTCCCTCCAGGAGGATCCGTGCTCCGTGGTTCGTCCAAGCCTCCGGCGCGGCCTCGACCAGGTCGCCGATCAGGAGCTTGAGATTGCCCTGGCTCTGGTAGAGCATCCGCTCCTCGAGGCAGGAGAAGTCGAAGTGGGCTGCGTCGATCCGTACCAGCCTGGAGGGATCCTCGTAGTGGAGGTCGGCGAAGAAGACGAGGCTCTGCTCCTCCTTCGTCGTCTCCACGGAGCGCTTCCGCCCGCCGATCTTTATGGGGAGGCCGGTGGTCGCCATGATTGCGGTGCTCGCGGCCTTCTGGGCCCCGCTCGGCCCCTTCTTCTCCTTCTTCTTGACCGTCGTCGTCAGTGTGATGCCCGCCAGCGCGATGAGGACGGGCTGGGCAGCGGGAATCTCATCGATCGTCGCAGCGGTCTCGGCCTGAGGAAGATCCACGAGCGCGGCCGTCGGGCCGACGGCGCACTCGACGCCCTGCGCCCCCAGGGCCTTCGCGAGCGACTGTGCCTCGCTCTTCGACAGATCGTCCGCCACGATCCCCCACGCGCGACGCGCGACGATCGCCTGGTCCTGGAGCGGCGTTCCGTGAACGGCGGCGAGGGCCCTGGCGAGGGCGATCGAATCCCACGATTCGTGGTCGCGCTGGATGAGGGCGAAGCGGGCGGCGTCGCTCACCGCTGCAGGTCCTCGCCATAGCCGCTCCGGGCCAGGAAGTCTCTCGGGTCCTCGATGTGCAGCATTTCGCTCAATGCCTGGTGTGGATCCTCGGCTCTCTCATAGTACGCTTCCGCGATCTTGAAGCCCACGTAGTATCCGACATCGGACGGCCAGTCGGGCGTTGCCCGGCCCTGGTTGTAGAGCCAGCGCGAGAAGTCTCGCCCGGTCATCACCCGCCGGAACTCCCGCCAGACCTCACGTTCGTGCTCGTCCCCCCAGCGGCGGGTCCGCTCGTTGGTCTCGGCCAAGCCCCCTGTGGCCAGGTCACTTACGAAATCGGCCACCCCTTCGTACAGCGCCTGACCCAGCAGCGTGCGGTCCGCCATCTCCGGCTCCCCCTGCTGGAAATGCACCAGCTCATGGACCACGACATGGGGAAGGTCCGCCACGCTGAGCGACTCCAGAACACTTCGCATCCCGGGCTCCAGAACGTCGAACGGGGTGTCCGTCGAGGTGGCGAAGAGCTCGATTCCGATGATGAGCCCGGCCTCGGTCGCGTCCCCGCCGCTGTTCAGCCGGCCGATCACGAAGTAGACCGGCGGGAAGACGCTTTCGGGGTAGAGCCGCTCGAGGGTCGCGAGGTCGGCGTGGATGTCGCCGACGAGGTCGAGCACCCCGAGCGTTCGGGCCCGGATCGAGCGGTAGAAGGGCTCGTACTCGGCGACGGTCTCCGCGAGCGCCTCGGCGCTGCGGATGTGGTTGGGCACGAAGTCCAGCAGCCCGGGGCTCCCCAAGCCGAGGTAGAGCCGGTCGAACGCCTCCTCGGCCCCCAGGGCGTCGCGCTGGTCGAACGCCTGCCAGAATCGGGCGATGTCGGCGGTGACGATCTGCGCGGAGTCGGGCGAGCCGGGGACCTGCGCACGCGCCGGGCCGGGCCACGCGGTCGACACCGAGAGGGCTGCGAGTAGCAGGCCGGGGCGTCCCATGGCCTTCGTCATATGCGGCCCTATTTCACCGGCTCGATTCTGAGGAGCACTCCGTCGTCTTCATCCGTGAGCACGTAGATCAGCCCGTCCGGGCCCTGACGGACGTCGCGGATGCGTTGCCGAAGCTCCGTGAGGATCGATTCTCTGGCCACTTCCTCACCGCGCTCGTTCAGGACGATCCGCTCGACGTGGCCCGTGCGCTCCACGCGACCCACCATCATCGCTCCGACGAAGAGGTCGCCCTTCCAGTTCGGGAAGCGCTCGCCCGTGTAGAAGATCATCCCGGAGGGTGCCACGGAGGGAAGCCACACGACCGCCGGTGTCTCCATGCCCTGGTGCCACCACCGCTCGGATATGCGCGGGCCCGAGTACTCCCGGCCGAACGAGACGACCGGCCAGCCGTAGTTGCGGCCCGGCAGCACGATATTGACCTCATCGCCGCCCTGGGCGGAGTGCTCGACGGCCCACAGCTCCCCGGTTTCCGGATGGAACGCGAGGCCCATGGGATTGCGGTGGCCGAGCGAGTAGATCTCGGGGAGGTAGCCGGCCCGGCCCACGAAGGGATTGTCGTCCGGAGCCGTCCCGTCGTCGCGCAGCCGGAGGATCTTGCCCGACGGATCCATCGGGTCCTGCGCCCGGAGACCGCTCGACGTCGCGTTGGGCGTGCCACCGACGGGCATGAAGAGCGTGCCGTCGGGCGCGAAGAGAAGCCGTGAGCCGGATGACGTGGTGAAGGGTGCTCCGCTCGACGTGTACAGGATGCGGAGGTCCCCGAGAGAGCTTCCATCCAAGCGGCCCCGCGCCAGGACCACGCGGGCCTCCTCGTCCGCCGGACGGTAGGTGAGATAGAGCTGGCGGTTCTCCGCGAAGTCGGGATGGAGCGCGACCTCGAGCAGGCCGGTGAACTGTCCCGCATCGCTCACGGGCGGCACGCCCTCGATCGGGGTCGGATCGAGCACGCCGTCCCGCACGATGCGGAGCCGACCCGGACGCTCGGTGACGAGCAGGTCGCCGTTCGGGAGGAAGGCCATGCTCCAGGGATGGGAGAGCCCCGTCGCCATCACCCGGACGAGGATGTTCGGTTGGGCGGCCGTATGCAGGAGCTGCACACCCTCCGTGAGCCGTACGGGGGGAACGCCCTCCCACTGCGGAGCCTGCTGCGCGGCGAGCGTCGATGCGGCGGTTACCAATGCCAGTACCCCGGCGAGCGGAAGTGCGGCCCGGGAACGTCGACGCCGAATGAGCATCTCGACATTCTGGCAGGCCCCCGGGGATGAGGCCAGGTGAGGGCGGACCGCTGCCGGCCTCGGGTGAATAGCTCGGAGTGCGTCCCGGCCGACCTCCGCGTATACTGTCGACGGTGGGGCGGTTGGCGGTGCACCTCGGCTGCGGAGGAGACACGCATGGCTTCGGAACGAACCGATCGTAGAGGCTTCCTCAAGCGCGGAGCGGCCCTGGCCGGTGGGCTGACGCTGGGGGGTGCCGAGCCCCTCATCCATCCCGACGCGGCATCCGCCCAGTCCGTCGAGCCGCAGTCCATCGAGGATCCGGACTACTCGAGCCCCGAGCTGATCGCCTACGGTCAGCGGTCTCCCTACGTGACCTCGGTGCGGGAGCCTGTGAACGGACGGCCGTCGCCGGACGACTTCGGGCTCGTCTTCCACATCGGCACACCGCTGCAGGACCAGATCGGCACCATCACGCCGTCGTCACTGCACTACTTCGGGACGACGCGCGGGTCCTTCGTGCCGAACATCGATCCAGCGGAGCATCGCCTCCTGATCCATGGGATGGTGGACCGCGAGCTGATCTTCACGGTGGACGAGCTGAAGCGCTTCCCCTCCGTGACCCGCCTGCACTTCATCGAGTGCGCGGGCAACCGCTCGAGTCCCCGCCACCGGACTATCGTCGAGTCCCACGGGATGACGAGCTGCTCCGAGTGGACCGGCGTGCCTCTGCGCACGCTGCTCGAGGAGGCGGGGGTGCAGGAGGGCGGCGACTGGATCATCGCCGAGGGCGTGGAGGAGGTGAAAGGCACATCGAGCCTGCCGATGGCGAAGGCGATGGACGACATCATCGTGGCCTACGGCCAGAACGGCGAGCCGCTTCGGCCCCAGCAGGGCTTCCCGCTGCGGATCGTCGTGCCCGGCTTCGAGGGGATCCTTTCCGTGAAATGGCTGCGGCGGATCAAGGTCGTCGACCAGTTCTACATGACGTACAACGACTACGGACACCTGCGGCAGGATCCGGCCGACGCGGCGCTGAGCTTCCAGATCGGGCCCAAGTCGGTCATCACGAACCCGTCCGGGGGACAGCAGCTGCCTGGCGCGGGCTTCTACGAGGTGAGGGGGCTGGCCTGGTCCGGTGGAGGACGAGTGAGCAGGGTGGAAGTGTCGCTCGACGGTGGCGAGAGCTGGTTCGACGCCGACATCCGCGGCGAGCCGCAGCGCATGGCACACACCGCGTTCAGCTTCGACTGGACCTGGGACGGAAGCGAGGTGGTGATGATGTCCCGCTGTACCGACGAGATCGGTCAGGTGCAGCCGACGCGGGATCAGGTCCGCGAGTTCTGGGGCATCGCGCCCGGCGCCCCGTTCAGCGTGAAGGGTCAGGACAACTCCATCCAGCCCTGGAGGATCGAGCGTGACGGGAATGTCCACAATGCGATCGCTTAGCGGCCGGGTCGGGGGCCCACTCGGGGTCCTGCTGCTGTTCGGCGCGGGCCCGGCGCTCGCCCAGTCGCCCACCTACGGTCTGGGCCGGACTCCCACGGAGGAGGAGGTCCGCGCCTGGGACATCTCCATCAGTCCGACCGGTGCCGAGCTTCCTCCGGGGAGCGGAACCGCCGCCGATGGTGCTTTGCTCTTCAGACGCAACTGTGCCCGTTGCCATGGTCGGGACGGCACGGACGGGGACGCTCCCAGGCTGGTGAAGCGCGACCGGGGACCGGACGCCGATCCCTGGAGCCTGGGGCGCATCCTGCCGATCCGATCGCCGTACGCGACGACCGTCTGGGACTACGTCAACCGTGGTATGCCCCTCAACCGGGAGGGCAGCCTGGACGCGGACGAGGTCTACGCGATCACGGCTCTGCTGCTCTACTGGAACGGGGTCATCGACGAGGACGAGGTGATGGACCAGGAGAGCCTGCCTCTGGTGGAGATGCCTAACCGGGATGCCTGGGCTCCGTTGCCGGAGTGGCAGCCGGGTCAGCCGCGGTGGCCGGGCTACCCGTACTAGAAGCCCTCCCCCTAGCCGCTCCGGGCCCCTCCTAGGGGTCCGGCCGGCTCAGCCGGTCTCGCCGGTACTCGATCGCCCGCCGCAGCTTCACGAGTACTCCCCGATCGAACGGGAGCCCGTCCAGCTCGTCGATCCACGCGTAGGAGCGCTCGCACAGCTCGTCGAGCGTGCGCTCCACTGCGGGAGCCCTGACTCCGACCGCCGCTCCCAGGGCGACGAAGTCCGTCCTGCCCACGTCCTCTCTCTGACGGCCATTGAGCGTCAGGGCGAGCGTGTGGTCGTCGTAGACGTACGATGTGGGTACGTCGTACGCCGGCGTGACCCACCACTCGTCGTTCCTGCGTAGGACGGAGAAGTTCTTGGCGTGCGCATCTCCATTGCAGCTGAGGTATGCGAACGCGAACTGGCGGAGTAGTGTGAGCGCCGCCACGGGGCGTGCGCGGCAGACCGAGGCGAGCGCGTCGATCACGTCTTCGGTCGTGACGCGATACTTGTCCGCGGGGTAGCGACCCAGCACCTGACAGGCGTCCTCCTGAGCGAGCATCGCCACCGCGCCGTCCGTGTTCTGCACGCGATCGAAGCGGCGGACGAGCAGTCCCGCCGCCCCGTCCGCATCGTGCACGACGTCGGCTTCGGCCGCATCGAGTCCGGACCGGCGGGCCGCGGCGAGGAAGAACGCTTCGTTGGTCACGAGCCAGGGAAACTCGGGTGGGTCGAGCTTGAGCATGAAGCGGTCTCCTGCCCGGGACACCGGGACGTTGATCATCCGCGCCGAGACCTTGTCCTGGACGCCGGGCATGCCGACCCGGTCGATCTGGCCGGGTCCTCCCACGGTGGCCGCGAGGAGCTCCGAGAACCGGACCTCCGACCACTCCGAGACCGTAACGAGCGGCTGCACGTCGTCCGGGTCCTCCCCCTCCGGCAGCACCTGCACGTCGCCCACCGTATCCGCGCCGACGGCCAGGAGCAGCGTGAGCTCGTCGTCCGCGGACGTCTTGGCCGCCGCGCGGAGCGCCGTGAGCCGGCGACCCTCCGGAAGCAGGCCGGAGAAGAACGGAGGCAGCGCACCCGGCGCATGGGTCACGACGGGGTCACCTAAGGGAAGCGTGGTGGCGACCGGCGGACCACCCGAGGCGCGGTAGCTGTCGTCGTAGGCGAAGACGACAGCGTCCCGCCGGCGCTCCAGGCTCGCGGCTGGGACGCCGTTCTTCAGCACCGTCGCTCGTTCGACCCGGCGCAGTTCGTCGACGGGCCGCATCAGCGCTCGGCCGGTCCGATGGGTCGCGCTCGGTCGACCGGTGGTCCGATCTCGCCGCGGCCCGGCCCGACGGTGAGCCCGAGGCCGAGGACCTCGAGCACGTCGAGGAGCTTGTCGAGGCGGAGGCTGGGCTTGCCCTGCTCGACCGTGTGGACGAACCGCTGCGAGCAGCCGGCCAGCTCGGCGACCTCGGCCTGGCGCAGGCCCAGCTCCGCGCGCCGTTCGCGGACCGACTCGGCGAGGCGCACCAGCGGCGCGGACTCGTCGTCGGAGTGGTTTCTGGAGATCACTGCCGTCCCCCCTATGATCGATCGTGCATCCAACACACAAGATGGACTCTCACACGCCGCCGTGCAAGAGACATATGCACGTTCGTGCAATTGCAGTGTCGCTTGAGGGCCTGGGTAGGCTAAGGATGACCGTATATGCACGATCGTGCATATGAATGGAGTCGACCACCGATCGCCCAAGGCATCGAGGCAACCTTCGAAACCCATCGTTGTATCTATCCGTATTATACTGTACAATATAATGTGTCCCCCTCGCCGCCCTGAGCCCGCCATGAAGACCCACTGGTTCCACATCCTCCTCGCTCTCTCCGAAGAGGTCCGACACGGCTCTGGCATCGTGCGCGCGGTGCTCGAACAGACCGATGGCGATCTCCGCCTCTGGCCGGCCACGCTCTACGGCTCGCTGGACGAGCTCAGCGGGAAAGGGTGGATCGAGGAGGTGACCGACGAGGGTGAGCGGCCGGAAGGCGAGAGCGAGCGGAAGCGCTTCTACCGGCTGACCCGGAAGGGTGCGGCCGCGCTGGCTGAGGAGGCCGCACGGCTCCAGGCGCTCGCCAGCGCCGCCCTGGGCAGCGCGGTGGTCAGGGAGATGGGGCGATGAGCGCCGGGAACGGGCCGTCGAGGCCCAACGGATCCCGCACGTACCGACTACTGCTGAAGCTCCTTCCCACTGACTTTCGCGCCCAGCATGGACGAGAGATGGAAGCGGTCTTCCTGGAGGCTCGAGACGATGCGCGCGACCGAGGCGTGTGGGCACGCCTCACGGTCTGGCTCGCAGCCGTCCGCGACGTGGTGCACGCCTCCGTGCGACTCCGGCTCTCGCGTCGAGGCCGGCGCACGGAGCCCACTCCGTTCGGCACACGCGTCGAGGTCTTCCTGCTCGACCTCCGTCAGGCCCTGCGCTCGCTCCTGCGCGCTCCCATGTACACGGCGGTGGCGCTCGTGACGCTCGCGCTGGGGATCGGAGCCAACACGGCCATCTTCAGCGCGATCGACGCCGTCCTCTTCCGGCCTCCGGCCCACGTGGTCGAGCCGGATCGGCTGGTGACGATCTACACGTCCGACTACAGCGGGCCCCGCTACGGCGCATCGTCGTATCCGGACTTCGAGGACTTCGTGGCCGGCGCCCCGGCGCTCGCCGAGGCGTCGACGGTCGCCATGTCGCCGATGAACGTCGACGGTGAGGACGGCGTCACGCGTATTCTCATGGCCGAGCTCGTGAGCGGGAACTACTTCGACATGCTGGGCGCGACGCCGGCACGCGGGCGCTGGTTCACCGACGAGGAGGGCTCTTGGGACTCCGGGGCCGCGGCGGCCGTCATCAGTCACGGCACATGGACGCGCATGTTCGGCGCGGATCCCTCGATCGTCGGACAGGAGGTCCGCGTCTCGGGCCAGCTCCTCACAGTCGTGGGCGTCGCGCCCGAGGGGATGGGCGGCGGCGGCTTCATGCCCGCCGTGGTCCCCGACCTGTGGCTGCCGCCGTCGAGCGATGCCCTCATATCAGGAGCCGGCGCGTTCGAGACACGGGGGAGCCGCGGCCGGCTGATCCGCGCCCGGATGGCGCCCGGCACGACTCTCGACGTGGTCGATCAGCAGCTCCAGTCGGTCGCGGCGGGTCTCTATGAGACGTACCCCGCGGAGTGGACGGACATCCGGGACGGGCCGAGGCGGGTCACTGTTACGCCCGATGCGCGTATGATGCCACAGATGGCGGGACCGGTCGTCGTGGTCTCCTCGCTGCTCACGGCGATCATTGGACTGATTCTGTTGATCGCCTGCGCCAACCTTGCGACCCTCGCGCTCGTGAGGGGCGCACGCCGCGCGCGTGAGCTCGCGGTCCGGAGCGCGCTCGGCGCGGGCCGCACCAGGCTCGCGCGTCAGGTGCTGATGGAGGCCGGGCTCCTCGCGGTGCTCGGAGGGGCGGCCGGCCTGGCGCTGGCGCTTGCGGCCACGAGCTTCTTCGAGACCATTCGTCCGAGCTTCGCGGACATCTCGCTGTCCATCGACCTGTCGGCCGGTCCTCGTGTGCTGCTGTTCTCCGTCGGTGCAACCGCGGTCGCCCTGATCGCGGTCGGACTGCTGCCGGCACTCAAGGCATCACGGTCCGAGCTCTCATCCATCATGAAAGGCCCGTCGCCTTCCGGCCGGTGGCGCTTCCTGGGGATGCGTAACGCCCTCATCGTCGCGCAGGTGTCCGCCTCACTCATCCTCCTCATCGGCGCAGGCCTGCTCATCCGGAGCGTCCGTGCCGCGACGTCCGTGGACGTCGGGTTCACGGTGCAGGACGTCGCGACCATGAGCCTCAGCCTCGGTTCCGAGGGATACGAGGCCGATGAAGTGCGGGCGCTCTTCCAGAGGCTCGCGAGCCGAATCGGGGCCAGGCCCGAGGTAGAGAGCGTGGGGCTCATGGATTTGTTGCCCCTGGCCAGCGAGCGACGCAGGTCGGTCCAGGTCGAGGGATACACGCCGGCTGCGGGCGAGGACATGGAGTTCGACTACTTCGCCGTCGATCCTGGGCTGCTAGGGACGTTGGAGATGCCGGTGGTCGACGGTCGCGGGTTCGACGAGAACGACGCGGCGGACATGCCGTACGTCTATCTCGTGAATGAGTCGTTCGCTCGTCGGTTCTGGCCGGGTCGGAGCCCGGTGGGCGAGCGGATGACCACCGCGCGCAGGCAGGGTACCGTGGTAGGTGTCGTGGCCGACGCGGACTACCGGAGCATCGGGGAGGATCCCCGGCCGGCATTCTTCATGCCGTTCGACCAGACGCCCTCCACGCGCGCGACGCTCGTGGCGCGCACCACGCCCTCGGCGGCGTCGGGGCTGCTCGCCGAGATGCGAGACGAGGTCCGGGCGATCGATGCTTCGCTTCCCATCGCGAGCCTGCGCACCATGACCGACGTGGTCGCGGCCGAGGTGCTCCCCCAACGGGTTGGGGCGATCCTGCTTCTGGTGGCCGGCGGGGTCGGTCTCTTCCTGTCCGTGCTCGGCCTGTACGGCGTGATCGCCTACCTGGTCTCCCAGCGCACCCGGGAGATGGGAGTGCGGATGGCGCTCGGCGCCTCCGGCCCCGGGATCGTACGGATGGTGCTGTCGCGCGGGCTGCTCCTGGCGCTGGTGGGCGTCGCGATCGGGACGGTTCTCGCCGTAGCAGGAACGCGCTTCCTCGAGAGCTTCCTCGCCGGGGTGAGCCCGGTCGATCCGGTCGTGTTCGGACTCACCGCGCTCTTGGTCGTGATGGTGTCCGGGCTGGCCGCGTACGTGCCGGCTCGCAGAGCGGCGGGCGTGGATCCGACGATGGCGCTGAGGGAGGAGTAGGAGCTTCCTCCGCTCGGGGCCTCGCTCCCACGTGGATTCAGGCGGCCGGCGCGACCGTTCTGGTTCGCCGCGTACCCGCACCGCGCTCCGCGACGAGCCCTGCGATCCGCGCGGCGTCCCGGCCCACGCCATGGATCATCGAGGACGACACCGCGTGCAGAAAGCCGAGTCCGACGAAGAAGAGACCGGGCTGGCTTGCCACGACGCCCTCCCGGTGGAGTGGCTCCTTCTCGCCGTGGACCGGCAGGTCGATCCAGTCGAATCCCGCGTGGAAGCCCGTGCACCAGACGACGTTGGCCGGCTCCAGCACACGCCCGCCTTCCAGGACCGGCAGGCCGTCCTGCGTGCCGACCGTCCGTGGCACACGCTCCACGCCCGCACGGGCGAGATCCCCCGGCTTGATCCGGACCAGCGGTACACCCTTGTGGAGCTTCTTTCTCCGCATCTTCCGGCCGAGCGGGGTCGCCACAGTGAGGATGCGGTGGAACAGGACGCGCAGGACGAATCGTACTCCGATGAGCCGTCCGAAGAGCCCCTCGATCCGGAACGGGATGTGTCCCACGTCGGGCCCCGACATCCACACCATGTGATCGTTCACGAGTTCCATGGCGATGTCGGCTCCCGAGTTGCCGGCGCCGACGATGAGCACGGGGCCGTCGCGCAGCTGCTCGGGGTTGAGGTAGTCGTCGGCGTGGAGTTGGCGGATCTCGTCGCGCAGCTCTGGCGCGAACCACGGGGTGCGGGGGCTCTGGTAGTCGGCCATCGCCACGACGACGTTGTCGGCCTCGTAGCGCACGTCCTCAGTCAAGGCGACGAAGCGTCCGTTCTCCCGCGTGAGGCGCCGTACCCGGGTACCGTTTTGGACGGGTAGATCGAAGCGGTCCCTGTACGCTTCCAGATAGTCGGCCATCTCGTCCTTGTCCGGGAACGAGTCGGGCTCGGCGGGGAACGGCATGCCATCGAGGGCGCTGAAGCGCGCGGGGGTGAAGAGGCGCATGGAGTCCCAACGGTTACGCCACGAGTCCCCGACGCGCTCCGAGGCGTCGACGATGAGGAAGGGGACATCCCGCCGCTTCAGGTGATATCCGACGGAGAGGCCGGCCTGCCCGCCTCCGATCACCAGCGTGTCGATGCGCTCCGTTCGTCTCGTCGTCTTCATGCCTTCCTCCGTCGCTTGTGTGTCCGGAATCGGCTCGAAGGCCGGCTCCCGATCGACGGATGAACGCTACTGGAGCGAGGCGGTGCTCCGCTTCGGAAGAATCACCCAAATTCCCGATCACGCCGGGATGGGTCGTTCTATGTAGATGGCCGCGCGAGGTCGTGCTCGTACGCGTAGGCGGTCGCGGCGGAGCGCGAGGAGAGGCCCAGCTTGGCGTAGATGTTGGCTACGTGGCGCGCGACGGTCTTCTCACTGATCGACAGCGTGTCGGCGATGGCGCGGTTCGTACGGCCGGTGGCGAGCCATCCGAGAACCTCGACCTCGCGTGGCGTCAGCCCGTGATCGTGGGATGGCGATTGCTCGGCCGAATCGCGGATGCGCGAGAGGTCCGCCCTCGCGCCCAGTTGCTCGAACGTCGCCCGCGCGGCGCTCAGCTCCAGCTCCGATCCCTCCTCGTCCCCCAGCCGAGCGCATGCGGCGGCCAGGAGCACGCGTAGGCACGCGGCCTCGTAGGGAGCCTCGAGCGCGTCCCACTCCACGCACGCACGCCGCAACAGCGTGAGCGCCGATTCGGCGTCGCCGGCCGACAGCAACGTCGCTCCGCGCGATTGCACGGCGAGCGTATCGAGCACGCGGCCACCCCAGCCATCCGCGATCGCCTCGAGCTCGTCGCACACCGACTCGGCTTTGCCCGTATCGCCAAGCGCGAGGAGGATCTCGACGTAGGCGGGGAGGAGCCTCGCGCGCGCCAGCTTTTCCTCGGTCTCGGCGAGCGCTCGGTGAAGCGACGCGGCTGCCGCGTCGACCTCGCCCTGAGCCAAACGGAGGAGGGCGAGTCCGGGCTGAGGCTGCTGCCCGGCCTCGCTCGCGGCCCGGTACGCCGTCTCGGCCGCTGCGTACTCGCCTCGCAGGCGATGCACCTCTCCCTGTCGGTAGAGGGCCGCGCCCGAGGTCCCGGGACCGGAGCCCTGTGCGAACCGATCCACGGCGAGCCGCGCCTCACGGAGCGCCTCGGACCACTCCCCGCGCCGCTGCAGGATCTCTGCACGCGAGACGCGGCAGGGTCCAGTGTAGGCGATCATGTCGGGTTGGCGCGCGCACCAATCCGTGAGGGCGGTGGTCCACTCGTGTGCCCTGCCGAGCGCCCAGACGTCGCGGCAGGCAGCGATCACGCTGCAGTAGATGAGCCCGCTGGCCACGGGGCTGAGCTCGTTGGCGGCGACCGCGACCATTGCCTCGTCGAGGAGCGCGAGACCTTCGTCGACCCTTCCCATCCGCAGGAGCACCCGGCCCTGCAGGTGCATGGCCAGGGCCGTCAGGTCGTCATCGCGACAACGTCGGCCGATCTCCGTCGCTTCTCCGCTCGCACGCATGCTCGCGTCGTAGTCGCGCTCCACCATCCGCCGGTACCCGTCGGAGAACAGCACGTAGCCGCGGGCCGCCCCTTCGGCTTCGTGGTCCGCGACCAGGCGCGCCGCCCTGCCGAACCAGCCGGACGCGCGGCCGATATCGCCGCGGCTGGCCAGGTGTTGGCCGAGCCAGAACGCTCCGCGGACAGCTTCCAGGACGTCACCGCGATCGAGGAAGGCTTGATACCCCTCCTGCATCACATCCATGAAGTCCTGCTCCTCGCCCAGGAGGTACGAGGCCAGGGCGAGCCTCCACAGATCGTCCGGCGGGATCTTCCCGCGCTTTCGGGCCGCCACCAGCGACGTGTGGGCCTCGCGCCACGAACGGCGTTCAGCGGCCAGACGGGCGGCCTCCAGGAGATCTTCGGATGCGACGGGCGAGTCGTGTGATACCATGAAGACGATGATAGGAAACGCCCTGGTCGCACGCACATCGAGCCGCCGGGGCCCAACCGGTGGTCGAGCGCGACGACGGCGTGGGGGTGGGCTCTAGTAGACGACCCCGACGCGCAAGAAGAAGTCGTTGTAGCGCGGCCCCGACTCGATGCTGGGGATCATGCGTTCGCCGAGGAGGTTCCTCGAGTCGTAGAGCGTGTAGCCTCCGGCCACGAGGAAGCGCTCCGCGACGAGGCGGTCCACGAAGGCGGCGCCTGCGGTGTGTTCGCCGATCGTGACCCGGGTGCCGAAGTGGTAGGGTCCCGGGGCCCACTCCCCACCCACCGTGTACTCCGTGCGCCGGTGGCCCCGGAAGACGCGCTCGACCTTCACGGGGAAGCGCCAACGTCCCAGTCGGTAGCCGGAGCTCACCTTGTAGGAGATGCCGGAGCTGGTCAGGTAGAAGCTGACGTTCGGAAGCTCGACGCCGAACGGAGCCCACGCACGGTACCGGATGGGATCGCCGGCGAGGACCCGACCCGTGCGGTAGACGAGCTCGTAGGTGGATGCGCTCGCGAGGGTGGCCACGATGGCGCCCGAGCGAAGGTCCCCCCGCTCGATCTCGAAGCCCTGGTCGTCGTACCAGTCGAGGACGGAGTCGACGTCCCCGATCCGGTGGGCGTTTCCGTACCGGTCCGGCGCGATCTTGCTGAAGGCCCAGCTGGTGAGCATGCCCGCGTGGGCTCCGCCTCGCCGGATGCGGTCCTCGAGCTTCTCGGAGATGAGCATCTCGTTGTTGATGCCGGCGGCTTTCCAGACCATCGTGAAGCCCGCCGCATCGAGCTCGGCCTGGCCGGGCGGTGAGAAGAGCGTGTCCCCCGCCGGCAGGTACGTGTATCCGCCGCGCTCCCAGAGGCTCCCGGCGAAGTACGAGAAGAAGTCGTCGTCGAGCTCCGCGGGATTCGGGTTGAGCGGCACACCCCCGTATCCGAAGTACGGATGAAATCCCCAGGCCGCGCCTCGGGTCCCATGGCCGAACTCGTGGAAGGAGAGCTTGTAGGCTCGGCTCAGGAGGCCCGTGCTGGTCATGACCAGGATGCCGCGCAGCAGGTGGCCGCCCGATCCTCCGACCGTGACCAGCTCAGCGGGCGTGACGGCCAGGTCCAGGATCTCGATGCCGAACTGCGCGACCGCCTCGTTCGAGTAGGGCTGGGTCACGTAGCGCGTATCGAACGACAGGCTCCGCGGTAGCTGCTCCTGCGCGACGAGCGCCGAAGGGCAGGCGAGGAGAGCGCATGCGAGGATGGACACGAACGGGCGCATGAGCCGTCTCGGGTGCAAGAGCCGTACCCGGCCTGGAACCCTCGCGCTGCCTGGTTTCATGCCCACGTGGTGTCCCGATCGGGGGACGTCCGGGCGGGCGAATGGGACACCCATGGGCGAGTCTTCGTACGATCGCCGACTGGGCCCACGCGCTCAGTCCTGAGCGACCGGGTCTTCGTCCAGCGGATAGCCGGCCCGCTCGAGCGCGCCGGCCCGGCTGAGCAGCGGCGCCCACTCGGGATCGACGAGCAGC
>JASFUR010000011.1:0-20934 GCA_050050215.1 Gemmatimonadota bacterium | reverse complement strand
CCCGCTCGCGGAGCTGGACGCCGCATCGGCCACCCTCGCGTGGCTCCCCGAGGGCTCGGGCGGCGCGCTGGTCCTGGCGGAGGCGGGGACGCTGGCAAACCAGGACCTCGCCTCCTCCGCGGTCGCGGAGATCGTGACGAGGGCGGTCCTGGATCTCGTGCCCCCCGGCGACACCATCGCGTTCGCCGAGTACCACCAGGCGCAGGACGGACGACGCGGGATCTTCCGCGAGTCGTACGCTCTCGCCGCCGCCTCGCCGGTCGGCCGCGTGCTCATGCACGTCGCCGTGGCCTCGATCCTCCTGCTCATACTGTCCGGACGCTCGTTCGGAGCTCCCGTTCCGGAGCCCGAGGCCGACCGACGGTCCCCGCTGGAGCACGTCGACGCGCTCGGCCATATCTACGAGACGTCGTCGTCCGACCACGCCGTGGCACGGCGGCTGGTGCTGGGAGCCGTCCGAAGGCTCGGGCGACGACCGGTCGGTGCCGAGGACGAGACGGAGATCCTGGAGGCCTGGAGTCGCCTTCCGGACCTCGGGTCCCCGGCCCGATCGGCGCTGGACGCCCTCAGGACCGATCCGCCGGACCTCGCTCGACTCTCCGCCACGCTGGATACGATCGTGAACGAATACACACCCCGACATCGCGAGACATGAACGACCCGGAATCCCAAGACATCCCCGAGACGTCCCCAGCGCCCGACCCGGATCCCGCGCATCTGGTCGACGAAGGGCAGGCGCTGAGCGACCTGGAGGCCTCCGTGCTCGGGCCGCTGCGCAGAATCGTGCGCGGACAGGACAGGGTCATCCGCCAGATGGCGGTGACGCTCCTGGCCCGCGGCCACGCGCTGCTCGAAGGCGTGCCCGGCACCGCGAAGACGCTGGCGGTTCGAGCGCTCTCACGCACGCTGGGACTGCAGTTCGGGCGCGTGCAGTTCACACCCGACCTCATGCCGACCGACCTGATCGGCGTCTCTCTCCTCGACTCCACACGTACGTCGTTCGTGTACCGCCCGGGTCCGATCTTCGCCGACCTCGTGCTCGCCGACGAGATCAACCGCGCGCCCGCCAAGACCCAGGCCGCGCTCCTGGAGGCCATGGAGGAGCGCCAGGTCACGGTCGATGGGGAGTCGCGGCACCTCCCGGAGGCGTTCACGGTCTTCGCGACCCAGAACCCGGTGGAGCACGAGGGTACGTACCCACTCCCGGAAGCACAGCTCGACCGATTCCTCATGAAGATCGTCGTCGACTACCCGGACGAGGACGCCGAGCGCTCCATCCTCGACCGCTACTCCGACGGCTTCCGCAGCGACGACCAGGAGACCTTCGGTGTGGACTCGCCCCTGACCAGGGAGGCCGTCGCCGCACATCGGGCCCGGGTCGAGCGCGTGCACGTCGACGAGCGGATCCGTCGCTACATCACCGCGGTCGTGAGGGCCACGCGCACCTCGCCCGCCTTCTCTCTGGGGGCCAGCCCCCGCGCGGGCGTCGCGCTGTATCTCGCCTCGCGTGCCGAGGCGCATCTCTCGGGACGCGACTTCGTGATCCCCGACGACGTGAAGCGGCTCGCGTTTCCGGTGCTGCGCCATCGCGTCCTACTCACCGCCGACGCCGAGGTCGAAGGCCGGACCTCGGACGTGGAGCTCCGTCAGCTCCTCGAGTCCCTGGAGGCGCCCCGCTGATCCCGATCCTCGCACGCCGCGGCGTCGCGCTCGTCCTCGCCGCGTGCGTGATCAGCTTCTGGTCGGTTCCCGCAGCGATCCTCGTCCAGGCGCTCGTCCTCGCCGCCGCGGCCTTCGATCGTCGGCGTGCCGTCCTGCCGTCCGTGGAGCGGGTCGTGCGGGCCACGGGAGCGCTTCATGCGGTGGGCGGGGTCGAGCTCCGGGTCCACGGAGCCGAAGGGCCCGTACGGGTGACGGACGATGTCGGCCCGGGCATCGAGCGCCTTCCCGCGGCACGCGACGGCGAAGAGGCGGACGCATCCTCACCGCGTGGTGTGACGTTCGGAGGGGACGGGTCCGGGATCGCGAGGTACCGGATCGCCCTGCACCGCCGGGGGGACCTGGTGCTGGGGGCCATCCACGTACGGGCGCTCGGGCCCTTGGGTCTCGCGTGGCGGGACGCGACGTACGAGACGGAAGATCGGATCCGGGTGCAGCCGGGCCTCGAGGAGCTCAAACGACGACGGCTTCCCGGCCTGCGGCCGGAGCTCGCCGCGGCGGGGCTCCGTCGGCTGCGACGCTTCGGAGAGGGCTCGGAGTTCGAGAGCCTGCGGGAGTACCAGCTGGGAGACGATCCTCGCATCGTGGACTGGAAGGCCTCGGCTCGTCGTCAGGAGCTGCTCGTCCGCAACTATCAGGCCGAGCGCAACCAGACCGTCGTGCTCGCCATCGACGCGGGTCGGCTCATGCGCGAGCGGATCGGCGACCGGGAACGCCTGGATCATGCCCTGGCCGCGGCGCTCGTCCTGGCGGAGCGAGCACGCTCCTACGGCGATCGCCTCGGCCTGATCGTCTTTGACGACCGGGTCCGGACCATCATGCCCGCCGGCCGGGTGCGGCTCGCCACGCTCGCCGACGCGTTCGCGATGATCGAATCGCGCACGGTGGAGCCCAACTACCCGATGGCCTTTGCCACGCTGCGCCGCACCTTCCGGAAGCGGTCGCTCGTGCTCGTCTTCTCGGACGTCATCGACGATTCCGCATCCAAGGCCCTGGTCCAGGGGTTGGTCGGCGCCGCGGCGCGCCATCTCCCCGTGGCGGTGGCGATCCGCAATCCGGAGGTGGAAGCCGCCACGCAGCCGGCGGAGGGGCCGAGCGCTCCCTACCGCCGGGCCGCCGCCGAGGAGCTGCTGGAGGTCCGGGCTCGCGCGCTACGATCGATGCGGCGAGCGGGCGTTCAGACCGTCGACGCGCTCCCCGGAGCCGCGTCCGAGGCGCTTCTGGCCAAGTACGCGGAGATCAAGGGCCGAGGGCTGCTTTAGCCTCTCGTCGGGAGGCCTCAGGCGACGTTCGGCCACTCGTGAAATAGAGGACCATCAGGACCGCGACGAGCGTCGCAAACCCGATCTTCAGCGCCGGAGCGATCCGCGCCGGAGAGATGAAGCCCTCGATGAGTCCTGCGAGCACGAGAAGCATCCCGGCGCCCGCCACCAGGGATAAGCTCTCCTTCCCCTCCTCCCTCAGGGCCCTTCCCCGGGTCCGACGCCCCGGCGCCACGAGCGCGTGGGCGAGAACGAGCCCGGCCGCACCCGCGACAACGATGGCCGTCATCTCGAGGACGCCGTGCGGGAGCACGAAGGTCCAGAGTTGCGCCCCCGCTCCCTGCGCGTCGAAGAGCGCGAACACGGAGCCGAGGTGCACCCCGTTCGTGAGGAGGACGATCACCGTACCGATCCCGGCGAGGATCCCTCCGGCCGCGGCGAAGAGCGAGACTTGGATGTTGTTCGTCATCACGCGGCTGGACAGGATCGACATCTGTACCTGGGGCACGTCGATGTATGGATCTCCACGGTCGAGGCGCTCCCTCGCCTCCTCGGCGCGGGTCACCATCTCCGGGGGCGCGAGCCTGCGCCCGAGCTCCACGTCGTCGCGCACGGCCGCGTATGTCAGGAACGCGGGGGCGAACAGGAGCGCGGCCGATACCGCCACGTACTCGGCGTGTCGGCGCAACACCCGGGGGAAGCCGCTGCGGATCCACTCGAGCACCGAGAAGCCTTCGGTGCGGTCC
This sequence comes from Gemmatimonadota bacterium, assembly GCA_050050215.1. Taxonomy (GTDB): domain Bacteria; phylum Gemmatimonadota; class Gemmatimonadetes; order Longimicrobiales; family Gaopeijiaceae; genus UBA2982. The sequence goes on along the minus strand of JASFUR010000011.1, from coordinate 17,207 downwards.
TGATAGAAGAGATTGTGGGCCTGGCCCACGAGCCGCTCGAGGTAGAAGCAGAGGCGCAGGGAGCCCCCGTAGGTGTGCGCCCGGGCCAGGTCGGCCGAGATCTCGCGGTAGAGACCCGTGAACTCCTCGAGCTCGGTCTCCGACAACGAGGAGAGACCCCGGGACGAAGCCTTGTCGACCAACTCCTGGCAGCGATTCCAGGCACCGGACTGCGCCCGCACGAGCTGGACAGCCTGCATGCTCGTCCCCCCCGCGTCGGATTGCCGGGTCCGCTCCTCCTGGTACAGCCGCCCAAGCAGTTCGTCCAGGGACATGCTCGTCCGCCGCGCGTCGTTCGCGACCACGTCGCCCATGCCCCGGGCGACGCTCTGCGTCAATTGATTCCGTACCGCGGGCTGCAGCGTCTCACGTCGCCGGACGTACTTCTCCAGGACCTCGAACCGGCGTCTGTCGAGACGTGGGCGTTCGCGCCCGAACTCCGCCGATCTCTTCTCCGGAATCTCCTGGCTGCCACGGTCGCGGACGACGACGGTCCCCGCGAGGATGTCTCCCAGCCGCTGGCTCTTCGGATGCAGCGCGATCAGGCCGAGGCCCACCAGGCTGGACCCGACGGGCTGGAAGTCGATGATGCGGAGCAGGTTGCGCAGGGCCGCCGCCTGAAGCGTGATCGGTGTTCCGCCCGCGCCGATCACGCGGAGTCCCAGCGCCTTCTTGCCGATGGTCCGACCGTCGAAGAAGCCCTCGGAGACGAAGAAGTATCCCCACTGGATCGCGAAAAGGGCGAAGAGCGCGCCGGTCGTGCCCAGGCTGCGCAGAAGCTCGCTCTCGCTCACCTGGTCCAGCACGGTGACAAGGAGAGAGATGGCTCCCGCCGCGGCGCTGGAGACGATGACGTCGACGACGACCGCCGCCGAGCGCGAGCCGATCGCGGCGAGCTCGAAGCCGATGCCCACGTGCTCCGGCGTCTCGATGCGCACGACCCGCGCGCGGTCGAGCTGCGCGAATCCATCCCCGGGCTCCGGGGTGGTCGTCTCGCTGGCCCCCCCTACGGTCTCGGCATCGATAATCACCTACGGATCCTTCGGTGCGGAGCCGACCGGGGCAAGACCCACGGTTCGCCTCCCGGCCCCGGTCTCCTATCGTTCACGAACGCCCGACGAGACGAAGCCCAGTCACCGAGGAGGAACCCGAGCCCATGCGACTCCTGCTCTGCAGCGACATCCACTGCGACGAGAAAGCCGCCCAGCGGCTCGTCGACCTCTCCGAGGACGCGGACGTCCTGGTCTGCGCCGGTGACCTGGCGGTGATGCGAACCGGCCTTCAGAAGACCGTCGACGTTCTTTCGGCTGCCACGGTCCCCACGGTGCTCGTCGCCGGAAACGGCGAGTCGACCGAGGAGCTCGAGAAGGCTTGCCAGGGCTGGTCGGCCGCCCACGTGCTCCACGGCTCCGGTTGCGAGATCGAGGGCGTGCGGTTCTGGGGCCTCGGTGGCGCGACTCCCGTCACGCCGTTCGGTGCGTGGAGCTACGACATCGACGACGTCGAGGCGGCCGCCCTGCTGGAAGAGTGCCCGGAGGGCTGCGTCCTCGTCACCCACTCCCCTCCCCTGGGTCACGTCGACCGCTCCGGGGGAGAGCATCTCGGAAGCAAGGTGATCCTCGACACGATCCGCCGCGCGAAGCCCGAGCTCGCGGTCTGCGGACACATTCACGGCTGCTGGACCGAGGAGTCCCGGGAGGGCCCGACGCGCATCATCAATGCCGGCCCTCAGGGGGTCTGGGCCGAGGTCTGATCCCCAGACGAACACTCAGTCGTTAGCCTTGACGGTAGCGGCCCGCTCGATGCACGGGCGCCCGGACCCCGACGATGATTCGCAGGACCCTGGAGGATACATACACCATGAAGAAACTACTGACCTTCGCAGCTGTCGGAGTCTGCACCGCCTGCGGCGGCGAGGGCGGACAGACCTTCCAGAGCGCCTTCTGCCAGGAGGCGATCGGACGCGTCGAGACCTTCATGGACCAGGCTCGCACGGAGCACCCGGTACCGGACGATCCCCGCTACGGGGGTACGCTGGTCGTCGGGGCCTACGGAGAGATGGGCGACGGTATGAATGCCGCCGTGTCCACCGGTGCCACGGGCGACCAGCATCAGAACTTCGTCAACCTGATGACCCTCATCGACTACGACGAGAACTACGAGCCGCGGCCCTACCTGGCCGAGAGTTGGGACCTCGCGCCGGACAGCACGTCGATCACGTTCCACCTGCGCCGGGACGTGGTCTGGCACGACGGTGAGCCGACCGACGCGCACGACGTGGCCTTCACGTGGGCCACGATCAACGACCCGGCCACCGGCTACCCCGGAGCCACGGATCTGGACTTCTTCGTGAAGGGCCCAGGGGGCTACGAGGTGCTGGACGACTACACGATCCGCATCAACATGCGACCGCACCCGCAGTTCATGGGTGTATTCCGCGCTCAGGCGATCCTGCCCGAGCACCTCCTCGGGGACGTGCCGCACGACGAGCTCGCGCAACACCCCTACGGCAGCCAGTGCCCGGTCGGCAACGGTCCATTCGTCTTCGCCGAGCACCGTCCCCAGGACCGCTGGGTCTTCACGGCCAACCCCGCCTTCCCCGAAGGCCTCGGCGGCCGCCCCTTCGTCGATCGGTACGTGTACAGGATCGTCACCGAGCAGACCACGCTCCTCACGGAGTTGCTGACCGAGAGCGTCGACGCGTACATCGCGCCGGCCTCGGAGCAGGCGCAACAGATCATCGACGATCCGAACCTCGAGCTCATCAACTTCGTGCCGCGCCAGTACAATTACATCGGCTGGAACTCACGCCGTCCGCAGCTCGCCGAGGCCAGCGTCCGCCGCGCGCTCACCATGGCGATGGACCGCGAGAGCATGGTCGAGGCCGTCGTGCAGGGCTACGGCTCGGTGGCGCACACGAGCGTGCCCCCGTTCCACTGGGCGTACGACCCGTCCGTCTTCGAGCCACTCCCCTACGATCCGGACAGCGCTCGCGTGCTCCTGGACGCGGCAGGGTGGCGGGACCGGGACGGCGACGGCGTGCGCGAGTCGGAGGACGGCACACCCTTTTCGATCACCCTCAAGTACAACCAGAACACGATGCGCCAGCAGATCGCCGAGATCGTGCAGGCGCAGCTCGCCCAGGTGGGCGTCGACGCCCAGCCGAGGGTGGTCGAGTACACGACTCTGGTCGACCAGATGACCGGGGAGTCCCGGGACTTCGACGCCATCGTGATGGGCTGGCAGCTCGGCTTCGACATCGACGACACTCCCCTCTTCAGCTCCGACATCGACGGCCCGCTGGCGCTCACCGGAACCCACAACGCGGACATGGACCGGCTCATGGCGCAGCTGCGTGTGACCGCCGATCGGGACGCAGCGAAGCAGCTCTGGGCCGAGTATCAGCGCGTGCTCATCCAGGAACAGCCCTACACGTTCCTCTACTTCCCGGACCGACTCGTCGGCCTGAACAAGCGCGTGAAGAACGCCCACTTCGACGCGCGGGGCGAGTGGGAGAACCTCAAGGACTGGTACCTGGATCCGCCGAGTCGCTGAGGAACGCCTCGATCTCCTCGCACCGGGCCTCGGCGTCCTGCTCGCCGAGGTCGATGAGGGTCCGCAGATAATCCTGTTGGAAGAGTATGAGGCTCAGGAAGTCGGGACTCCGGGTCTCCTTGGTACCCAGGCCACGTGTGAGGAACCGGACGCCACGCGGCAGCTGCTGCTCGAAGCGCCCGGCCAGCTTTCCCAGGTCGACGCTCGGGCGGAGCGTGAGGAGGCGGATGGGCACGAGCCCCTCTCGGTCCTTCCGAGGCAGCTTCGACATCAAGCGGTTGAGCCGCTCGAGCCGAAAGACGTCGTAGTCCAACGTGTCGAGGAACACGGAGTTCATGAGCAGGCCCATGACCTGTGCCGGCGGCGGGTAGCCCGACACGTTCGTCTCTTCGGCCTCCGCCACGGTGCGGTCGTAGCGGGTCGAGACCGCGATGATGTGGCGAGCCCCCAGATGCACGGCGGGCGAGAGCGGCGTGAGCATCCGCATGCCGCCATCGCCGTACCACGCTCCGTCGATCTCCGTCGCGGGGAAGAACAGCGGTAGGCCGGCGGAGGCCATGATGTGCTCGACGTTGATCGTCACCTGCCGTGGTTGGCGGTGGGGCCGGTTCCACATCCGGACGTCGTCGCCCTGGATCCAGATCACGGAGCGTCCCGTCGTGTAGCTCGTCGTGCTGATGGCCACGGCTTTGAGGTGCCCGCGATCGATGTTGTAGCGGATGCCCGTGAGCTCCCCGTCGACGGCGTGCAGAACCTCGGTCAGGTACGCACGAAGGGGCTCGGTGTCGACCAACGCGCGACCGAGCTGGTGCGTGCTCTTGCCGCCGGAGGAGAGCTGCCGGATCCAGTTCACGGCATTGGCCGCGAGGGACCGCAGATCCGTCCGGAAGACGTCGGCCACAGTGAGCGTCGCCCACAGCTCGCTGAGCTCCTCGACCGCCTGCAGGAACGTCCCGTGGTGGGACGCGAGCAGCCCGGCATTGATCGCGCCCGCCGAGACCCCCGTGATGTACGGGATGCGCAGCTCCGGAAAGCGTCGCGCAATGCATCGCAGGAATCCCACCTGATACGCGGCGCGGGCCCCTCCCCCCGTCATGACGATGCCGAGATCGGCCGGACCGGAGATCCTGGACGCGGTCGGGGTCGGCTCGAGAGGTGCCAGGGTCTCCATACGCTCCGCTGGGACTCGTGATGGTTCGAACAGCGCGACATACTACGCGTGAACCGCCACCCGCGCAGGGCGCCACCCGGCCCTGGAACGCCCCGGTCGCGGCTGCAGCTCGCGTCGGAAGCATCGGCGCGACAGCTTGGCGGGACACTTCGACCATCACCCGGATGACTGGACGGACCATGCCTCAGATGGAAGACAGAGCGCAGGCGGAGCGAGACGAGCAGAGCAGGTCCCGGCTGCAGCGCGGGTTCCTGCTGGTGATCGTCGTGGGGATCACCATCCTCCTCCTCGCGATGATCCGGAGCTTCCTGGTAGCGCTGATCCTCGCGGCCGTCTTCGCGGCCATGGGACGTCCGGCCTTCCTGGCGCTGGAAGAGTGGCTCCGTGGACGACGACGGTTGGCGGCACTGCTGACGGTGCTCGGGCTGCTCGTGCTCATCGTGGTGCCGGTCGCGGGATTTCTCACGCTCGTCGTCACACAGGCCGTCGAGGTGAGCGACACGGCGGGCTCCTGGATCAGCCAGCAGACGGGCCGGCTCGAAGAGCTGACCACCTGGCTGCACGGCCTGCCGTTCGTCGGTCAGTTCATGCCCGATCAGGAGGCCCTCGCATCGCGCGCGAGTGACTTCGTGGGCCGCGCCGGCACGTTCATCGTCAACAACCTCCGCACGGCCACCGCGGGCACGGTGAGCGCGATGCTGCAGCTCTTCGTGATGCTGTACGCGCTCTACTTCTTCCTGATCGACGGTCCGGGCATCCTGTCGCGGATCCTCTACTTCACACCCCTCGAAGAGCACGACGAGCGCAAGCTGGCGCAGCAGTTCGTCTCGGTGACCCGAGCGACGATCAAGGGCTCCATCGTGATCGGGCTCATCCAGGGCGCGCTCGCGGGAGCGGCTTTCTTCGTGCTCGGTATCCCCGGGGCCGCGTTCTGGTCGACCATCATGGCCGTCCTCTCGGTGATTCCGGTCCTCGGCTCCGGCATCGTGTGGGCTCCCACGGCGCTCATCCTCGTCGTGACCGGGCGGGCGGCTGCCGGCATCGGCCTGGCCGTGTGGGGATTCGCGGTCGTCGGGCTCGTCGACAACTTCATGCGCCCGCGCATGGTCGGGCGCGACACGAAGATGCACGACCTCCTCGTGCTCCTCTCGACCTTCGGTGGCCTGGCCATGTTCGGGCTTCTGGGCTTCATCGTCGGGCCGATCGTCGCCGCGGTCTTCATGACGGCGTGGGACCTCTACGGAGCGGCCTTCAAGGGGGTGCTGCCGGAAGCGCCGAAGCTCTCGGAGACCGAGACGCCGGTTCTGGCCGGGCCGGAAGAGGAAGGCAACCAGGGAGACGGTACGACGGGCGACTCGACGGACGCGACCCCGCGAGGCGTCGGCGGCTGACCGCGCCAAGGGTTTCCACTCGGGTCTGCTGCGACCCACCACCGACCCCCGGGAGCCCTGCCCTCTACTGCATGCGCCCCGGCAGCCACATGGCGATCTCGGGGAACGCGATGAGCAGCGCGATCACGACGAGCTCGCCGACGACGAACGGCAGCACACCCATGAAGATCTCGCTCATGGGAACGTCCGGGGCCGTGCGACGCATGACGAAGACGTTCGCGCCGATAGGGGGCGTGACCAGCGCCAACTCGGCCATGACGACTGCGAACACGCCGAACCAGATCGGATCGATGCCGAGCTCGAGCACGACCGGCATGACGAACGGGATCGTGAGCACGAGCATGCCGAAGACGTCGAGCATCGCACCGAGCACGATGTAGAGCCCGACGAGCAGGACCAGGAACATCACCCGCCCGAGGTTCAGGTCGACGAGGACCTGGACCATCGCCTGGGTCGTTCCCGTCACGGCCAGGAACCGGGCGAAGAGGTATCCGCCGACGATGATCGCGAAGATCATCGCGCTGATGAGCGCGGTCTCCTCGAGCGCTTTGCTCATCGCCGTGCGGGTCAGGCTCCGCCGCACCGCCGCCGTGATCAACACGCCCGAGCAACCCACGCCCGCCGCCTCGGTCGGCGTGAAGACGCCGGCATAGATGCCGCCGATCACGAGACCGAAGAGGAGCATGATCGGTACGAGCCCCGCGGTCGACGACCAGCGCTCACTCCAGGTCGCCCCCGGTCCCGGCGGCCCCAGCGACGGCGTGAGCACGCAGCGCAGAAGGATGATGATCGAGAACATCGCCGCGGTGAGGATGCCCGGCACGATGCCGGCGATGAAGAGCGCGCCGATCGACGTCTCCGTCATCACGCCGTAGAAGATGAAGATCACGCTCGGAGGTATGAGGATACCGAGCGTCCCCGACGCGGCCAGCGCGCCCGTCGCGAGGCGCGGATTGTAGTTGTAGCGCCGCATCTCGGGCATCACGATCGCACCCATCGTGGCCACGGTCGCGATGCTCGAGCCGGTCACCGCGCCGAAGGCGCCGCAAGCCACGACCGACGTGATCGCCATTCCGCCCGGCACCTTGCCGATCCACGTGCGCACCGCCCCGTAGAGGTCGGTCGCGAGCCCCGTGTGGAACACGAGCTGGCCCATCAGCACGAAGAGCGGGATCGTCACGAAGACGAAGCTCCGGCCCTCCGACCACGGCACCAGCAGACTGTGTGCGAGCGCAGGTCCGGGCCCCTCCAGCATCCACAGCCCGACCGCGCCGGTGATCGCCATCGAGAACGCGATCGGCACGCCGAACATGAGCAGCGCGAACATCGCCGCGATCCCTATGAGACCGCTGATGGGGAGCGTCACGAGGAGTCTCCCCCTCCGGCTGCATCTGACGCAGGCTCGGCGGGACCCGCCCCGGTGGCTACGCCGTGCGTCAGATGATGGCGGACGCGACGCTCGTCGCTGGCGGGATTGCTGAACACCCTCGCGACCATCACGAACGCGCAGAACGACACGATTCCCATGAACGGCCAGAGCACGAAGTCGAGATCCTCACCGGTCTCCCCGGTCTGGATCATGAACGGAACGAACAGCGCGGCCTGGACGGCCATGAACCCGAAGAAGATCACGCCCGACACGGAGGACAGCACGTCGGCCCACCTCCTCGTCCGTGTCGTGAAGCGGTCGTAGAAGACCTCCATACGGATGTGGTACGCGCGGTCCCACGCGTACGGGAGCGCACAGAAGAGCGAGATGATCAGCAGCAGGCCGTTGGTGTCACGCGCCCACTCGAGCGGTGCGTTGAACACATAACGCAGCAGCACGTCGAGCGTGACGAGCACGACGAGCGCGGGCATGGTCACGTAGATGCCGAAGCGGAACATCTCGAACGAGACGCGCTCGGACACGCGATCGACCGCCTCCAGCACGCCACCGGTTCTCTCGGGTATGCCCGCGGACCCATCGCCGGCCTGGGCCCCAGACCGCTGCCCGGCCCCCTGCTCCGACTCGGTCCCTCCCTCCGAGCTCTCCGTTCGGCTCAAAAGTCGATGATCCCTTGCACGGGGTTCTCGTCGATGTGGTCCCAGAGCTCCTGATCGGTCCAGCCGTCGTAGCGCGCCGCGCGCTCCTTGGCCTCACGCACGAACGCCTCGGCCGGACGCCCCTCCGCCTCGTTCTCCTCGATGAAGCGCTCCTCGAGCGGTCGCACCGCGTCGATCCACGCCTGCCGCTCGTCAGGGGTCGGCTCGATGATCTCCACCCCGGCGTCGCTCAGGCGCTCGAGCGCCGTCGCGAGCGCCCCACCTCCGTAGTAGTTCTGCGACGCGATCTGGCCGCGTAGCCGATACATGTCATAGAGCTCGACCTGGAGATCGTGGGGGAGTCGAGCGAACGTCCTCGGGTTGAAGCAGTATTGGAGCACCGTGTGAGTCAGCCCGATCCTCAGATAGTGCGTGCCGGTCTCGTAGAGCCGGTACGAGGCGATATCGGGACCGCCGAGCGCCACCACGTCGATGATGCCCCGCTGGAACGCCGTGTACGTCTCCGCCGCGGCGATGACCACGGGGATCGCCCCCATCTCGCGCACTATATCCGCCATGAGGCCGCCCGTCGAGCGCACCTTCATTCCGCGAATGTCCTCCGGCGTGTGGATCGGCGTCTTCGAGATGATGTCGTACGCCGTCGTCACGTCGCAGTGCGCAAGATAAACGCCCATCTGCTCGTATTCGCTCTTCCAGTACTGCGGGTAGAGCTCCTCCGAGACCAACGACGCGACTCCCGGATTCGGGAAGAGGAACGGAAGCTGGAGCCCGTGCGTCAGATGGAAGCTGCCCGGCTGGTACGTCGCGTATCCGTGCGTGTAGTCGGTGATACCGGCATGGATCGCCTTGAAACCGTCCAGCGGGCCGTGCAACAGCGCGTCCACGTACTCCTCCCACACGATCCGGCCGCCCGTCCGCTCGGTGAGCATGTCCCTCCACGGGATGAAGACCTTTCCGTAGAGGCCGTGCGAGTTCGGGATGTGCGCCGTGTACCGGAGCACGAGGGTGTCGCCCGCCCGGTTGCGATCGCCGGCGAGGAACGGCGCGACGACTCCCGCTCCGAGGAGCGAGGCCAACACGCGCCGTCGACTCCAATCGGGAGCGGACTCAGGGCTCGTCATGGGCACCATCTTCGCTGTCGGCGGCGGCCCCGTCAAAGACCCCGATATGCGCCGATCTCAGAAGATCGCCAGCGGGTTGAGAGGCGCGCCCGTGCCGCCCGGCACGGCGAGTGGAGCGGCGACGAACATGAACTCCCACCTGTCCTCGGCCGCTGCCGCGTCGGCCACGGCCTCGAGGTCGAGGTTGTCGAAGAGAGGGAGCCCCATGGCCACGAGCGTCAGCAGATGGACCGGCTGCGAGACGCCGTCCACGAGCGACGGGAGCACGTCGTTCGTGTAGTCGCTCCCTAGCATCGCCACGCCGCGCTCATGCAGCCAAGGCACCACCGAGGCATGCAGGCCGGCGGCCTGTCGGCCGGTCGCCCACGGACCCTCGTCGTCGCGCCGCGCCCAGCGGCCGGCGCGAACCAGCACGACGTCGCCTTCGCCTACGGTGATGCCGGTCTCCCGCTCCCACGCCTCGAGGTCGTCGACCAGGATCGGCGTGCTCGGCTCCAGGTAGTCGACCCCCTTCAACCGGGCGATATCCACGAGGACGCCGCGCGACACCACGCCCTGCTTCCAGTTCGTGATACCCAGACGCGTGCAGCCTTCCACGGAGTCGACGGTTTCGCGCAAGAAGCCGTTGTACATGACGCCGTCCAGGGAGTTGTGGCAGAGGGCGTCCATGTGGCTGTGCGCGTAGCCGTGGTAGGCGATGGTGTAGCGGTCGCTGAGGTACCCCGCCGCCGGATTGCCCAACAGCTCGTGCCCGAGCGGCGACGTCGCGTCCGGCGCGCGCTCCTTCAGATAGTCGTGCGACAGCGACACCGTGCGCCCCGACCTCACGAGCGCCGCCGCACGCACGCGGTGCTCCCGGGTGATCAGATTGATCGTCCCCCGCTCGTCGTCCGAGCCCCACCGCCCCGCGTTGGAAAGCTCCGACATCCAACGGTCGATCGTCTCGCTGGTGACATTGGGGACGGCCTGGCCGGCAAGCGTCGACGTGGTCCCTCCCCACACGACGAGGAGCGTGGTCGCAACGAGGACGGCGGGCCGGGCGACGGGAGGGGTCTGCATGGGGAGCTCCTGAGCACGGGAGGACGCGGCGGACACCCACCCGCGAGGCATGGGCGCCGGCCGCCAACATCCGATGCGTCGTCTCCGGCGGCAAGGCGTTGTCGAGGGGCCGCCACATCCACACATTCGCGCGAGCCGTAGGGTGCGCTGGTGCCGCGCGCCCCGCCACACCGGCTCCCACGCACGTCCCTTCACGCGTTTGAGAGGAGAAGTCGATGCGCACGTCCTGGTCCAGTTGCACGGGGGTCGCAGCCGCGCTCCTCCTTACGGGCTGCGCGGGCGACGCCGACGCGTTCCGGCAGTGGCCGCAGTACCGTGGCGACCTAGCGGGCACGGGCTTCTCTCCGCTTGCGGAGATCACCGCGGCCAACGTCTCGACCCTGCGCCGAGCGTGGAGCTACTCCCTCGAGAGCGAGGAGGCGGGGGCACGCGGACCGAGATCCCAGGCCACCCCGATCATGATCGACGACAGGCTCTATCTGCCTGCCGCCGACCGCATCGTCGCGCTCGACCCCGTGAGCGGAGCCGAGCTCTGGAGCCACGAGGTCGTGGAAGGGAGCCCGTCCCGGCGGGGCGTCGCGTACTGGCCCGGAGCCGCAGACGAGGGGCCGCGCATCATCTTCACCGCCGGGGATCGGCTGGTCGCGCTGGACGCCGATTCCGGCACACCCGCCCCGGGCTTCGGCGAAGGCGGCGAGGTCGAGCTCGGCGTCCCGTACAACTCGGTCCCCCTCGTCTTCGAGGACCTCGTGGTCGTGGGCGCCAACACTCCTCGCGGCCAGATCGGCGGCATCGGGAACGCGCGCGCCTACGACGCCCGCACGGGCCGGAAGGTCTGGGAGTTCAGCTCGGTGCCGAAGCCAGGGAGCGTCGGCCACGCCACGTGGGAGGGCGACAGCTGGGAGGGCCGGCTGGGCGTGAACGCCTGGCCGTTCTACTTCACCGTCGACGCGGAACGCGGTCTGCTCTACCTCCCCCTCGCCGCACCCATCCCCTACTGGTACGGGGGCGACCGGCCCGGCGCGAACCTCTTCGGCAACTCGGTCGTCGCGGTCGACGTGCGCACCGGCGAGTATCGCTGGCACTTCCAGACGATCCACCACGATCTCTGGGATCACGACCCTCCCGCCCCGCCCGCGCTCTTCGACGCGCCGCTCGACGGAGGAGGGACCGTACCGGCGCTCGCGCTCACCACGAAGTCGGGCTACGTGTACCTACTGAACCGGGAGACCGGCGAGCCCCTCTTCGGCGTCGAGGAGCGGCCTGTGCCCCCGAGCGACGTGCCGGGTGAGGCCGCCTACCCCACACAGCCGATTCCGGTGAACCCACCCCCGGCCTCACGGGTGAGCTACGACCCGGCAGACCTCGTCAGCGCGGACGACACCTCCCCAGAGCACGCCGCGGCGTGTGCGGCCCTGGTCGAGCGGGTCGGCGACATCTACAACGCCGGCGCATTCACTCCGTGGGCGTACCGCGGTCCCGGCATGCCGGAGCGCACCACGCTGCTCTTCCCGGGCCTGCTCGGGGGTCACAACTGGGGCGGAGCGGCCTTCGACCGCATCACCGACTACGTCTTCGTGTTCAGCCGCGATGTCGGGTCGTTCGGATGGGTGGAGGACGCCCCGGGAGCCGAGCCCGTCCCATTCCGGCGCGGCAGCCCACGCCCGGGCAACTTCGACGTCGACATGGGCGGCTCACGGTGGCCCTGTCAGAAGCCCCCGTGGGGCCGCCTGACCGCCATCGACTCGAGGACGGGAGACATCGCCTGGCAAGTACCCATCGGCGTCACAGACGAGCTCCCGCCCGACCGCCGGAACACGGGCCGGCCCGGACGCGCGGCGGCTATCGCGACCGGCGGCGGGGTGCTCTTCATCGCGTCGACGGACGACGATCGTTTTCGGGCGCTCGAAGCCGCCACCGGCCAGGAGCTGTGGGTCGACGATCTCGAGGCACGCGGGAACGCGAACCCCATGACCTACGGCGGCGCGGACGGCCGCCAGTACGTCGTGATCGTGGCAACGGACCGGGTCATCGCATACCGGCTACCCTGAGCGACGGCTCCTACTGAAGGTCGGGCGACACCCGGTATAGAACGCGCTCATGCTACTCCTCCAGACGATCTTCTTCGCGACCGCGCCGCTGGTCGCCATGACCGACCCCTGACCGCGCTCGTGATCCACGTCGTCCTCGCGGCGGCGACGTTCGTGGGCGCGCGCCTGCGCCGCCGCGGCACGAGGATCCTGACCCGGTTCTCGGGTATGATCCTGGTCGCGATCGGGTTCCAGATGGGCTTCACCGGCATTGCCGAGTTCTTCTCCCTGTGAGCACGCAGCGGCACCCCTGGCGGGGTATGCGAGCCGGGGGCATCATCATCGCCCCATCGGGACTCACTGAGAGGATGCACGGATGAGCGGCAAAGGCGACGACCAGGCTGGACTGACACGGCGCGAGGCACTTCGCCTCCTGGGTACCGGAGGAGGCGCGGGGCTGCTGGCGGGCCTGGGCCTGCTCTCCACGGCCGACAGAGCCGCGGCGGCCGCGCGTCTCGCGGGCGTCACCAACGCGCGAGCGCTCGGAGCAGCGACGACTGCTCAGCAGATCCCCGTCATCCGCGCGGTGACCGGGGACATCCCGCTTCCGGCGATCCGTGACGGCGCGATCCTCTTCCACGAGCACCTCTCGATGCACTACCCGATCGGCTCCGAGACGAGCTTCTCGGACGACGTCGACCTCATGATCGAGGAGGTGCACACCGCAGGCCAGGAAGGGGTCGGCATCATCGTCGACGGCGGCCACCCCGACATGGATCGCGACATCGAGAATCTGCGTCGAATCGACGAGGAGTCCGGCGTTCGCGTCGTCGCCAGCGGCGGGTTCTACATGCAGAACACCTACCCGCCGAGGATCGCGGACATGTCGGCCGAGGAGATCGCCGACGAGCTGGTGGAGGACGCCGATCGCAACCACCTCGGCGCATTCGGTGAGATCGGCCAGGAGGAGGGCGTGCTCACCGACGACGAGCGGAAGGTCCACCGGGCCGTTGCGCTCGCGCACCTCCAGACCGGGCTCCCGGTCTTCACGCACAACGCGTACAGCATCCGCGCTACCGACGTGCCTCGCGATTCGGCGCTGCGGCAGTTGGAGATCTACGAGGCCGCCGGCGCGGACCTGAGCAAAGTCTGCATCGGGCACGTCTGCTGTCTCGACGATCCCGCGGCCGACATCGCCATCGAGATCGCGCGGCGTGGCGCCTACGTCGGATGGGACCGGGTGACACTCAACGGGACCATGCCCGACGAGCGGCGCATCGTGATGGCCATGGCGCTCATCGAGGCCGGCCACGCCGACAAGCTCCTGCTCTCTTCCGACTTCTTCTCGGCACGGTCGCTGAAGTCGCGGGGTGGAGCCGGGATCGCACAGACCGTCACCGTCTTCGGGCCCATGCTGCTCGAAGCCGGGCTCGATCAGGCGACGCTCGACATGATTCTGGAGAACAACCCGAAGCGCTTCCTGTCCTTCTCGCCGAGGGCCTGAGCGGTCGGACGGGAGATCCGGGCCTGGTCCCGTCGGGCGTTGCGGCCCCCTCAGAAGCCCAGCAGGTATCCCAACATGAGGCTGGGTAGATCGAAGACCCAGGTATAGGTGCCGCTCGCGAGCAGGACGTAGGCGATGTGCTCGTCGGGGACCGTTCCTACGAACGTATGGAATCCGGCCTCGGAGCCATCGAGGAAGTAGGCCGGGGATTCCTTCCAGCTCGCGACGTACCAACCGTAGCCGAAGCTGTTGGCCGTGTTGCCCCTGTACATGAGCTCGGCGACCGAAGGCGTAAGAAGCATGCCGTCGTCGAGCGCGCGGAGCCATGCCTCCATGTCCTCCAGGGTGGCGAACACGCCCGCGTCGCCGGTCGAATGGCCCTCGTAGTCGGCGATGCTGTCGAGCGTTGCGTAGCCCACGGCATGACCCGGCACGTCGGGGCCCGTCTCGTCGACGACCACCGAGGACGCCATCCCCAGGGGATCGAAGATGTTCTCCTGCACGAAGTCCGCGAACGGCTCTCCGCCGACCTCCTCGACGATCTGCGCGAGCAACACGTAGCCGGTTCGGCTGAGCTCGAACCGCGCGCCCGGCCCGAACCGCAACGGGGAATCCGCGGCGGCTTCGAGCACCATCTCGTTGGTCGGGCCGGGACCGAGCGAGTCGAGCTGCGTCGTGTAGTCCGGGATCCCGGACTCGTGCGCGAGCAGGTCGTGGACGGTGATCTGGTCCCAAGCGGCGGGAAGGTCCGGAAGGACATCGACGGCCCTCGTTTCCAGAGAGAGCACGCCGTCTTCGCAGAGCATCAGGGTGGCCACCACCGTGAACTGCATGGAGAGGTCGGCGAGGTAGAACGGCGTCGACGAGGTCACTGCCGCAGGTTCGTCCCGTCGCACACGGCCGTACGTCGACTCGACGACCTTCTCCCCGTCCTGGATCAGCAGGACGGCAAAGCCCGGGGAGTCGTCCAGCACCCGCGCGAGCACGTAGTCGTCGACGTTCTCGCGCAGCGAGATGCCCGTGTCGAAACCTCCCGGCTTCTCGATGCGGGGCTCGAAGCCACAGCCGGCGGCGGCGACGACCAGGGAGGAAAGCACGAGCGCCGCTCGAACGTCTCTGGGTCGTGACACGCGGATACCTCTCCGGAAAGCAGGGTGGACGCCGCCTGGCCGCTCCCCGGCGCGGCGGTCGGTCGCCCATACGCGCAACGGCCGTGCCAGCCCGCGAAGGCCGAACGTACGTCACCCCGTGTCCCAAGCACAGGACAACGGCCCGCGGGCGTGGCCCTGTGAGGTGACGGAGAGCCCACGGTGAAGGACAGCAGCGGATCGGGCCGGTTCGACCTCGAGACGAGCCCGGTGAGCTATACGACAAAAACGTGAGCAAGCCGGGAAGTGGCTACGAGATTGTATGCATGGGCGTCCGCGGGGCCGTCGAAACCGCGACACGCGGCCTCGGTCCGTCCGCGTGCAACGCCCGCGGCTCCGCGCCGGCCTCCCGGAATACAACGCTGGTAGGACAGATCGTCCGCCCGCGGGTTGGAGCGTACAGCCGCGCGACCCCGTGGACCCGGTCGCACCGGGCGACGCCGGGGCTGTCGCCCGGCCACGTCAATCTCAGCTCGGTGATTTCCACGATTTTGTCGCGATTATCGCCATATCATACGATATTGTCGCATCACCGGCCGGCGCGCGATGCTCGTAACTCATTGTTTCGCAAAGAGTTACGACACCAGGCCTTCGGCCTCGCGCGCGGCACGAGCTTTGCTCCTCAAGGCAGGCTCAAGCGGCACGCCTCGACGCAACCGAAGCCCCTCCCGGAAGAGGGTGACCGAGGCTGCAGGCCGTCTCACGACGAACTTCCAAAGGCGATTCATCAATGGCGAAGACAGCATCTACGAGTACGAACGGAGAGGGCGCAGGAGCGAGGGCGGGAGGCAGCTACGGGGCCGGACCGTCTCCGCGCCTGGCGGCGATCTCCGCGGTCACGAACTACCAGTCCGGTCCTCCCCTGGACTTCATCTCGGAGTCTGCCCAGGACGCGTTCTACGCGAACGTCTTCAGCAAGGCCGTGATGAAGGAGCGTCTGCCGAAGACGGTCTACAAGGCTCTCATCGCCACGATCGACTCGGGAGCCGAGCTCGACCCGGACATCGCGGACGTCGTCGCGGCCGCCATGAAGGACTGGGCGCTCGAGAAGGGCGCCACGCACTACGCCCACGTCTTCTACCCACTCACGGGCCTCACCGCCGAGAAGCACGACAGCTTCCTCGTGCCGGACGGCGAGGGCACGGCGATCGCCGAGTTCAGCGGCGGCCAGCTCATCCAGGGTGAGCCGGACGGCTCCAGCTTCCCGAGCGGCGGCATCCGCGCGACGTTCGAGGCCCGCGGCTACACGATCTGGGACGTCACGAGCCCTGCCTACATTCTCGAGAACGCGAACGGACGCACGCTCTGCATCCCGACGGCGTTCGTGTCATGGACGGGCGAGGCGCTCGACAAGAAGACGCCGGTCCTCCGCTCCATGCAGGCGCTCAACAAGCAGGCGCAGCGAGTGCTGAAGCTCTTCGGCCACACGGACGGCGCGATGGTCGCCTCCACGGCCGGTCCCGAGCAGGAGTACTTCCTCATCGACAAGAACTTCTACTACGCCCGTCCCGACCTCATGACGGCCGGCCGGACGCTCTTCGGCGCGCCACCACCCAAGGGCCAGGAGTTCGACGACCACTACTTCGGCGCGATCCCGGACCGGGTGCTCTCGTTCATGCTCGATGCCGAGCGGGAGCTCTCCAAGCTCGGCATCCCGGTGAAGACGCGTCACAACGAGGTGGCTCCGGGTCAGTACGAGATCGCCCCGACCTTCGAGTCCGCCAACCTCGCGACCGATCATCAGCAGCTCATGATGACGGTCCTGAAGAAGGTCGCCGACAAGTACGGCATGGCGTGGATCTCCCACGAAAAGCCGTTCGCCGGCGTCAACGGCTCGGGCAAGCACGTCAACTGGTCGATGGGCAGCTCGACGCAGGGCAACCTGCTCGATCCGGGCGACACGCCCCACGACAACGCTCAGTTCCTGGTGTTCTGCGCGGCGGTGATCCGGGCCGTCTACAAGTACCAGGGTCTCTTGCGCGCCGTCGTCGCGTCCGCGGGCAACGACCACCGCCTAGGCGCCAACGAGGCGCCTCCGGCGATCATCTCGGTCTTTCTCGGCGATCAGCTCACCGACGTCTTCGAGCAGATCAAGAAGGGTGGCGCGAAGAAGTCGAAGAAGGCCGGCATGATGACGGTCGGC
>JASFUR010000010.1:0-21175 GCA_050050215.1 Gemmatimonadota bacterium | reverse complement strand
GAGGTCACGGGCGGAGCGCCGGGGCGGGCCGTGCTCGCGGGGCGGGCCCTCGGTGCTGCCGGCGATGCACAGCCACCTGCCGCCCGGCCCGAGCAGCCCGGCGACCCGCTCGGCGAAGCGCGCCCGATCCGCCGCGTCGTCGAACACGTGCATCACGCCCCGGTCGAACACGAAGTCGAACGGGCCGGCGGGAAGCTCGTCGTGCATGAAGTCGAGCGCGGCCAGCTCGATGCTGCCCTCGGCGGAGCGCGCCTTCGACTTCGCCATCTCGATCGCGCGCTCGGAGATGTCGACGCCGTGCACGTCGAACCCACGTCCCGCGAGCCAGATCGAGTTCGTTCCGGTCCCGCATCCCACCTCGAGCACGCGGCCGGGCGGGATGACTCCCTCTTCGACCAGCTCGACGAGCTGAGGCGCGGGCTCCCCGGTATCCCAGGGGAGCTCCCCTGCGACGTAGTGCTCGTTCCAATCGTGTTCGGCCATGCTTCGAACCTCGTGGGTGGGTCGTGCGACGCAAGGGAGGAGCTGACCCGGTAGACCGTGCCTTCGTGGACGGGATCCTCGGTAGAGCGCCCATCGGCAGTCCGTTTACCTTTCTGCCGCCCTCCGCCGTCCCTCTTCCGACCTCCATGACTCCCGAACACCCCACGCGACTGCCGCATACCGCGACCGCCGAGGCGGTCGTCGCGGCGCTCGCCACGGACCCGGTCAACGGCCTCTCCGAGGCCGAGGCGGCACGCCGTCTGGAGGAGTACGGTCCCAACGAGCTCACCGCGACGGGCGGGACCGAGGTCTGGCACATCCTCGTCTCGCAGTTCACGGACGTCCTGATCCTGATCCTGTTCGTGGCGATCGGGCTGTCGCTCGTGCTGGGACACACGCTCGAGGCGATCGTGATCGGCGCGATCGTCGTGTTTTCGATCGTGCTCGGGTTCGTCCAGGAGTACCGTGCCGAGCGCGCGCTCGAGGCGCTTCGGCGACTCGCCTCTCCAAGCGCCACGGTGATGCGTGAGGGGCAGGTGCGCGACATCGCTTCCGAGGAGGTGGTTCCCGGGGACGTCATCGTGCTGACGACCGGCAACGTCGTGCCCGCCGATGGCCGTCTGGTGGAGACGGCCAATCTGCGCATCGACGAGGCGGCGCTCACCGGCGAGTCCTCGCCGGTCCAGAAGCACGCGGACGTCATCGCGGACGACCAGACCGCGCTCGGCGACCGCAAGAACGTCGTGTTCAGCTCCACGGCGGTGACCCACGGTCGCGGAAGGGCGGTGGTCGTCGCGACGGGCGAGGATACCGAGGTGGGTCGGATCGGCGCGCTACTGGAGACGGTGGAGACGTCGAAGACCGCTCTCGAGGACGACCTGCAGGGCGTGGGCAAGGCGTTGGCCTGGGGTGCGGCCGCGATCGTGCTCGTGATCGCCGTGCTCGGTCTCATTCAGGGCCGTCCCCTCGTGGAGATGATCATCTTCGGCATCGCGTTGGCCGTGGCGGTCGTGCCGGAAGCCCTTCCCGCCGTTGTGACTGTCTCGCTCGCGCTCGGCGCTCGACGCCTGGTTCGTCGCAACGGCCTCATCCGCCGCCTTCCGACTGTCGAGAGCCTGGGCAGCGTCACCGTCATCTGCTCCGACAAGACGGGCACGCTGACCACGGGCCAGATGACGCTCCGGGAGATCTACACGGCCGGCGGGTCGGTCGAGGTCACCGGGGCCGGCTACGAGCCTAGCGGCGGCTTCCGCCGTGCCGACGACGCGGTCGAGGCCGAGGACGATCTCGTCGAGGTGCTGGAGGCCGCGGCGCTCTCGACCGATGCCGAGCTGGTCCACGATGGGTCGGAGGACCGCTGGAAGGTCCGTGGCGATCCGACCGAAGGGGCCCTCATCGTCGCGGCTGCGAAGGCTGATCGCTGGAAGACGTCGCTCGAGGCCGCCAACCCCCGCGTCGCGGAGATCCCGTTCAGCTCCGAGCGAAAGCGCATGACGACCATTCATGCCGGTAGCACCGGACGGTGGTCGATCTCCAAGGGCGCGCCCGAGGTGATCCTCGGCGCATGCGACCGCGTGCGCACGTCAGCGGGGGTCCGCGATCTCGATGACACGGAACGGGAGCGGATCCTGGAAGTCGCTCAGGAGATGGGGAGTCGCGCGCTGCGCGTCCTGGCCGTGGCGCGTCGGGAAGACACGGACCTCGCCGGCGCCGAGGAGCAGATGATCTTCCTGGGTCTCGTCGGCATGCTCGATCCGCCCCGGCCCGAGGTCCGCGCCGCGATCGAGACGTGCTTCACCGCCGGCATCCGGCCCGTCATGATCACGGGAGACCACCCCATCACGGCAAAAGCCATCGCCGCAGAGCTCGGGCTGCTGGAGCACGGTGCGGTGCTCACGGGCGTCGAGCTCGACGCGATGTCGGACGACGAATTGGTCCGACGTGTCGCCGACACCGACGTCTATGCGCGCGTGTCGCCGGAGCACAAGCTGCGCGTCGTCTCGGCCCTCCAGGAGCGCGGCGACGTCTGCGCCATGACCGGGGACGGAGTGAACGACGCGCCCGCTCTTAAGAAGGCCGACGTGGGCGTCGCCATGGGTGTGACGGGGACCGACGTGGCGAAGGGTGCGGCCGACATGATCCTCACCGACGACAACTTCGCCTCGATCGTCGCCGCCGTGGAGGAAGGGCGTGGCATCTTCGACAACATCAAGAAGTACCTGATGTACCTGCTGTCCTCGAACATCGGTGAGATCCTGTTGATGGCCGCGGCGGTCCTGCTGGGACTTCCGCTGCCGCTCACGGCGGTGCAGATCCTCTACGTCAACCTTGCGACCGACGGCCTGCCTGCGCTCGCGCTCGCCGTCGACCCGCCGGAGCCCGACCTCATGGTCCGCCGTCCCCGGAAGGTCGAGGAGGGGATCTTCAACCGGCCCATCACCGTGCTCATCCTGCTCGGGGGTGTCTGGTCGGCGTTCGTCAACATCGCGCTCTTCACGTGGGCGCTGGGCAGCGGGCGGCCCCCGGCCGAGGCCGTGACGATGACCTTCGTGTCGCTCGTCCTCATACAATTCTTCAAGGCATACAGCTTCAGGTCCGAGCGGCACTCGATCATGAATCGCCCGTTCGCGAACAAGTGGCTCGATCGAGCGATCCTATGGGAGCTCGCTCTCTTGCTCCTCGTGATCTACTTGCCGGTCCTGCAGCAGGCGTTCGGGACGTACCCCCTCACCGGCTCGGACTGGACGATCCTGCTTCTCACGGCTTCCACCGTCGTGCCCATGCTCGAGATGGCGAAGTGGATGGAGCGGCGCGGCTGGTTCGGAGCGTGGGACTGAGGCGGGGTCGTGCAGT
The DNA here is from genome assembly GCA_050050215.1 of Gemmatimonadota bacterium. Taxonomy (GTDB): domain Bacteria; phylum Gemmatimonadota; class Gemmatimonadetes; order Longimicrobiales; family Gaopeijiaceae; genus UBA2982. The sequence continues at coordinate 17,839 of JASFUR010000010.1, read as the reverse complement.
AGAGGCGCCAAAGCCCGGTTGCGGCATCATGCTGCTTCCGTCATTGATTCGGACATGACTTCTCGTTGGTGGACCGTCCTCGGCCTCGCGGCTCTCGGGGCGGCGAGCGCGTGCGGCGGCTCTTCGCCCACGCAGGACAATCCCGGGCTCGTCGACGAGGGCTCTTCCTGCGCCGACGCCGTGGCTCTCTCGACCGAGACGAACGGTCCGGGAGGCACGCTGTACGCGGCCAACGGAACGATCGACGGCACGGGCGATATCGACTTCTTCACGTTCCCCATCGACGCAGGGGAGTGGATCGATCTCCTGGCGCGGGCCGACCCGTCCGGCAACGGGCTGGACGCCCAGATCACGCTCTTCGACGCGAGCGGCTCGACGCAGCTGGCATACAACGACGACTCGGTGACGGGCGGGCTCGACAGCGAGATCTCGTACCTCCCGACGACGAGCGGCACCGCGTGTGTCTCGGTTTCCGACTTCGGGGGCGCCGATACCCGGCTCGACTACCAGGTTCTCGCTCTGCCCGTGGACTTCGATCTGTATCCCGACTTCAACCTGGACACCGAGCCGAACAACAGCACGACGAGTCCTCAAACCGGCCTGAGCCACGTCGGGGCCGGCTCGAACATCTTCACGAAGCTCCTCGGAGACTTCGAGTCCCCGGGGGACGTCGACGTCTACCAGTGGGACGTTCCGGCGGGTGCGGTCGGGACCGTGGCCACGTTCGCCCCGTCGTTCGGGTCCGACGGATACGGTTCCACGACCGAGGTGGGACAGGTGGAGATCTTCGAGCCCGGCGGCACTCAGGTATACGCGCGGCTCGATCCCCGGACGGGGGCGCAGAGCATCGTCGCTCCCGTCTCGCCCTCCTCCACGTACTTCGTGGCGGTCCATCCTCCCGAGTCCGGCGCGTCGGGAGACAACCCCTTCTACGTTCTCCCGATCGGCACGAGCTCCACGGAGAACGATCAGGAGACCGATGACGTCGCGAACGACGACAGCGCCTCCGCGGAGGCGCCGTCACCCATCATCTCCAGGGGACAGATCAGCTACTATCTCGCCGGCACGCTGCCGTCTCCGGGCGACACCGACTGGTGGAAGGTGACCGCCGGGGCCGGGGACGAGATCGCGCTCTTCTGCGCATCGTGGCGGTTCGGATCCGGGGTGCGTGATGCGACGTTCTCGATCTACGACGACCCGGGGTCGGCCCCGCTGCAAAGCGAGCAGGAAGTCGAGGACATCGACGTGTCCTGGACGAACGGCGTGTTGGCCGCCAGCATGCCGGCGGTCACCACGACCCAGTCGGGCCCGCACTATCTGCGGGTCGAGGCGACGACCTACGATGCCGAGGTGTCGGGGACGTACTACCAGTGCGGCGTGAGCGTGCTGACGGATTAAGGATCGCGCCGCTCCGGCGCGAGGACCTGGATCCCATATGCGTTCGAACTTGCGGCTTAGGCTGCACGTTCGATGGTGGGGCGAGGAACGAGAGGTCGCAACTGGGGCGTCGCGCCAAGATCCGCGGGATCGACCTTGCAATCCCGCGTCGCCACTATCTAGTTAGATCGTGTGCGCCGTGTGGGCGCGCATCCCAGTCCCGAGCGCATCGATCCCCTCTGTGCACTACCATCTGATCGGAATCGCCGGCGTCGCCATGGGCTCCCTCGCGGGCCTGCTGCGTGCGAAGGGTCATACCGTGACGGGCTCGGACGAGGGTGTCTACCCGCCGATGTCGGACATGCTGCGCGATCTGGGCATCGACTACGCGCAGGGCTTCAGCCCGGTGAACCTGCAACCCGAGCCCGACGTGGTGGTCGTCGGCAACGCGATCAGCCGCGGGAACCCGGAGCTCGAGGCCGTGCTCGACGTGGGGCTCCGCTATACGTCCGGTGCCGCGGTCATCCGCGAGGAGTTCCTGTGGGGGCGACACGTCCTGGCCGTTGCCGGGACGCACGGTAAGACGACGACGACATCCATTCTCGCATGGATTCTCGAGTGCTCGGGGCTGAACCCGTCGTTTCTCATCGGCGGCGTGGCCGAGAACTTCGGCGTGTCGTTCCGGTTGACCGACTCCGATCTCTTCGTGATCGAGGCCGACGAGTACGACACGGCTTACTTCGACAAAGGCCCGAAGATGTGGCACTACCTGCCGCGCACGGCGGTGGTGACCAACGTCGAGTTCGATCACGCCGACATCTACCGGGACGAGGCCGCGTATCGGCTCGCGTTCGAGCGCTTCGTGAACCTGATTCCCGGCACGGGCTCACTGGTCCTGAGCTGGGAGGGCGACGTGGAGCGCTCGCTGGCGCGGCCGTCGCTCGCGAAGGTCGAGTCGTTCGGTGTCGGAGATCACCACGGTGGCCGCACACACCCGCGCTGGGTCGCCCGAGACGTCCGCTACGGAACGCACGGCACGGAGTTCACGCTCCTGCACGGCGGCATCGAAGTGGCGCGCCTGGGCACGCAGCTCTCGGGCGAGTTCAACGTGCGGAACTGCCTGTCGGCCATAGCGGCGGCGCGTACGGTGGGTGCGTCGTGGAAGGGGATCCGAGACGCGCTCGCCAGCTTCCGGACGGTGAAGCGCCGCATGGAGGAGCGTGGCGAGGTCGGCGGCGTCACCGTCATCGACGACTTCGCGCATCATCCGACTGCGGTTCGCGAGACGATTGCCGCGGCCCGGCACCGTTACCCGCGGCGGCGTCTCGTGGCGGTGTTCGAGCCTCGCAGCTATACGGCGCAGCGTCGCGAGTTCCAGGAGCGCTTCCATGTCTCGCTCGCGGGAGCCGACCGGGTCATCCTGGCCGGGCTTTTCCACCCGGAGCGCTACGACGAGGACTCGGGCATGGATCCCGAGGCGCTGGTGGCCGACCTGCGCTCCGACGGCATCCGGGCCGACTACCTCCCCGACGTCGCCGAGATCGTGGAGGCCGTGGTTACTGACGCGAAGGCGGGCGACGTGGTGCTCGTGATGTCGAACGGAGGCTTCGGCGGCATCCACGAGAAGCTGCTGACCGAGCTGAAGGGCAAGGCGCTCAGCCGCGGCTGAGGAAGCCGCCGGGCCCGTGGCGGGCTCGTACGGCTTGGCCACCTCCTGAGGCGGCTGCAACTTCAGGTCCATGAAGCCTATCGCAGCCTTTCGCAGCCACCCGGTCCGGTGGTCGGTACTCGCCGCCGTCCTGGTGGCCGTGCTCGTCGTCGTTGTCCGGATCGTGATTCCCGCCGAGGTATCCGTCGTCGGGCTCGAGAACCGGGACCTGGTGCGCACGTTTGTGCTGACGGGGCGGGTACGGCCCCCGTCCACCGCGACCCTCGGCGCCGCCGTCGCCGGAACGGTGCGCGAGGTGCGGGTTCGTGAAGGGGACCAGGTGGAGCGCGGCGAGACGCTCGTCACGTTGGACGACCGGGAGGCGCGGGCGCGCGTGCAGGAGGCCGACGCGGCGCTCATCGAGGCGACGGCGTCCGTGGAGTCGAGTGTCGAGATCGCCCGCAGCGAGGTATCGCGCGCCGAGCGCGACCTGGAGCGCGTCCGTTCCATGCTCGACGTGGGCGCGCGCACGCAGCAGCAGGTCGATCAGGCGGAGCAGCGCGTGCTCGAAGCCCGCTCGCGACTCGACGCCGCGCTCGCGTCGGCGGAGACCGAGGGGGACTCGCCGCCTGCGTCGGTCGCGCGGGCCCGCGCGTCACTGGAGGCCGCGAGGGTCCGGCTGACGCTGACCCGTATCGAAGCGCCCGCCGACGGCGTGGTGCTCTCGCGCTCGGTCGAGCCCGGCGACGTCGCCCAGCCCGGGCAGCCCCTTCTGCAGATTGCCTTCGACGGACCGGCCGAGCTCCTGGTCTTCCCGGCCGAAGAGGACCTGGGTGCGCTGAGCCTCGGAGCTCCGGCGGTCGCATCGGCGGACGCCTATCCCGAGGACGCGTTCGACGCACGCATCTCGCTCATCGCCCCGTCGGTCGACCCCGACCAGGGCACGGTGGAGGTTCGCCTCGCCATCCAGGACCCCCCGGAGTACCTCCGGGCCTTCATGACGGTCTCGGTCAACATCGAGGCCGGTCGGAGGGAGGACGCGCCGGTCCTGCCCGTCGAGGCGCTGCAGGACCTCGGCACGGACGCGCCGTGGATCGCGCTGGTGCGGGACGGTCGCGTCGTGCGGCAGGACGTGGAGATCGGCCTGGTCGGTGACGAGTGGGTGGAGATCGTCTCGGGGCTCTCCTCCTCGGACTCGGTGGTCCTCTCTGTCGATCCGCCCGAGGCGGGGACGCGCGTGCGGGCTCGTCGGAGCGGCTGACGTTGCCCTTCGAGCTCTTCGTCGCGCTTCGATATCTCAGGGAGGGCCGGCTCCAGACGGCGCTGATCCTCACCGGCATCGGCGTGGGCGTCGGCGTGATCGTCTTCCTGTCGGCGCTCATCAACGGGCTCCAGGACACGCTCATCGAGCAGACGCTGGGCACGCAGCCGCACGTCATCGTGCAGCCCCAGGAGGAGATGCCGCGGACGCTGCCCGCATCCGATGGCGAGGTTCGCATCGCCGAGGTTCAGCGGCCGCCGCAGCGCATCGAGTCGATCCGCGAATGGCAGCGGGTGGAGTCGATCCTCTCCGGCACGCCCGGCGTGCGGGCCGTGGCGCCGGTCGTCTCGGGGCCGGCGATCGCCGTGCGCGGTCCCGGCTCGAACTCGGTGACCGTGCGTGGAATCGACCCGAGCAGCTATCGCGAGGTGATCGACCTCGAGGACCGCCTCGTCGAAGGCCAGCTCGACCTCGAGAGCTTCAACGCAATCGTCGGGATCGGGCTCGCTGAGAACCTCGGTGCGGAGGTCGGGAGCCGAGTGCGGATCCAGGCCGCGGGTGGGCGAGAGGCCGTCTATACGGTCGTGGGCATCGGCGACTACGGCGTGCAGACGCTCAACGAGAGCCTCGTGCTGGTGTCGCTGCGCAACGCCCAGACGCTCTTCGACCTCCAGGGTGGAGTGTCGACGCTGGAGGTCACGACCGACGCCATCTTCGACGCCGAGAGCCTCGCCCGCCGCATCGCCGCGCGCACCGGGCTGCTCGCCGAGTCGTGGATCGAGCGGAACCAAGACCTCATGCAGGGGCTCCGTTCGCAGAGCGCCTCGAGCGTCATGATCCAGGTCTTCGTGATCCTCGCGGTGGCGCTCGGGATCGCGAGCGTGCTCACCGTGTCGGTCGTTCAGAAATCGAAGGAGATCGGCATCCTCCGGGCCACCGGGACGCGAACCGGTGCGGTGACGCGCATCTTCCTCATCCAGGGGATCGTGCTGGGGCTTCTGGGGTCGCTCATCGGCGTCGTGCTGGGGTCCGGGCTCGCGCTCCTGTTCTCCGAGTTCGCGAGGCCAGACCAGGCGGTCACGTTTCCTGTCGCGCTCACCCCATGGCTCTACGCCCGATCGATCAGCGTGGCGCTCGTGGTCGGTCTGCTGTCGGCGACCGTGCCGGCGCGCAACGCGGCCCGCACGGACCCGGCCGTGGTGATCCGCGGTGGGTGAGGGAGGAGGCGGGAGCCCGCTTCTGGCCGTCGAAGGGGTCACGAAGTCGTTCGGTGACCACGTGATCACCGAGGTGCTCAAGGGCATCGACGTCGTCATCGAGGAGGGCGAGTTCTGTGCCCTGACCGGGCCCTCCGGCTCCGGCAAGTCGACGCTGCTCAACCTGATCGGGCTCCTGGACCGGGTGACGAGCGGGCGCATCCTGATCCGGGGACGCGACACCGGCCCGCTCGACGACGAGGCGCGCACCGAGCTTCGTGCGCGTTCCCTGGGGTTCGTGTTCCAATTCCACCACCTGCTCACTGCCTTCTCGGTGGCGGAGAACGTGATGATGCCGCTGCTCTCCTGGCATGGCCGGTCCGAGCCGTGGATGCGGGAGAAGGCAGAGGGCCTGCTGGAGACGGTCGGGCTGTCTCACCGAATGAACTACCAGGTCACGGACCTCTCGGGCGGGGAGAAGCAGCGTGTGGCCGTGGCGCGGGCGCTCGTGATGAATCCGGCGCTCGTGCTCGCCGACGAGCCCACGGGCAATCTGGACACGCACACGAGCGAGCGGGTGGTCGAGCTGATGCGCTCCGCCAACGAGAGTCGAGGCGCGGCCTTCCTTATCGTCACGCACGAGGAGGACATCGCGGAGGAGTGCGACCGGGTGATTCACCTCGTCGACGGGCGCGTCGAGTCGGACACTCGGGCCTCGGACGGCGTTCCGGGCTGAGGTTTGCGGGGGGGTGGCCGGCTCACCACGATCAAAGACTGCGACATTCGCCGGGACGGACATGGACCACGACGGGCAAGCGCACGACGAGCACTCCGGACACGACAAGCACGAGGGCCACTCGGTCGCGATGTTCCGCGATCGCTTCTGGGGCTCGCTCCTGCTCACGGTGCCGACGCTGGTCTGGAGCCCGATGCTCCAGGAGCTGCTCGGCTTCACTCCGCCGAGCTTTCCGCTCTCGAGGTTCGTTGCGCCCGTCTTCGGCACGGCGGTCTTCTTCTACGGTGGCCTCGTCTTCATACGGGGAGCAGTCCGTGAGCTGAAGGACCGACTGCCGGGCATGATGACGCTGATCTCGCTCGCGATTGCGGTCGCGTTCGGCTACAGCCTCGCGGTCCTCTTTGGCTGGGAGGGAGAGCCGCTGTGGTGGGAGCTCGCCTCTCTGGTGACGATCATGGTGCTCGGGCACTGGATCGAGATGCGCTCGATCGGTCAGGCACAGGGGGCACTCCAGGAGCTGGCCGAGCTGCTGCCCGACACCGCGGAGCGCGTCATCGATGGGGGCACACAGGAGGTCCGGATCTCGGAGCTCGTCGACGGCGACGTGGTCCTGGTGCGACCCGGGGCCTCGATCCCGGCGGACGGAGAGGTGGTCGACGGTCGAAGTTCTGTGAACGAGTCGATGCTCACGGGCGAGTCCAAGCCGGTGGATAAGGAGACGGGCGCCGGGGTGTCCGCCGGCACGGTGAACGGCTCGGGGTCGCTTCGGGTGAAGGTCACGGGCACGGGCGACAAGACGACCCTGGCCGGCATCATGCGCCTGGTGGACGAGGCGCAGACGTCTCGCTCCCGGGCCCAGGCGCTCGCGGATCGCGCCGCATTCTGGCTCACCTACGTCGCGATCGGCTCGGGGGGAGTCACCGTCACGGTCTGGCTGCTCGTCGGTCCGGGACCCTCGGTTGCCGTCCAGCGGCTCGTCTCGGTGCTCGTCATCGCGTGTCCGCACGCGCTCGGCCTGGCGATCCCCCTCGTCGTGGCGATCTCGACCACGCTCGGGGCGCGCAACGGCCTTCTCGTGCGCGACCGCAGAGGCCTCGAGGAGGCGCGCAAGCTCGATGCCGTCGTGTTCGACAAGACGGGTACGCTCACGCTCGGTGAATTCGGAGTCGTCACCGTGGCTACCGCCGAGGGCACGTCCCGTGAGGATGCGCTGCGTCTCGCGGCGGGGGTCGAGCAGGACTCCGAACACACGATCGCCCGGGGCATCGTGGAGGCCGCTCGACAGGAGGAGGTGGAGGTCCCATCGGTGCGTGACTTCGAGGCTATTGCCGGTCACGGTGTCGTGGCCACGGTCGAGGGTCGGAAGCTGCACGTCGGCGGCCCGGCTCTGATTCGCAGGCTCGAGGCCGAGCTCCCTGATCCGGTCCGCGAGACCGGAGAGCAAAGCGAAGCCAAGGGTCAGACCACCGTCTACCTGATCGAGGACCGCCACGCGATCGCCGTGTTCGGACTCGCGGACAAGGTGCGAGAGGAGTCGCGCGCTGCCGTCGATCGGCTGCATGACTTGGGCATCGAGGTCGTGATGCTGACCGGTGACTCGAAGGCCGTCGCAGACTCAGTGGCCGAGGAGCTCGGTATCGACACGGTATTCGCCGAGGTCCTGCCCGACGAGAAGGCCGACAAGATCGAGGCACTGAAGGCTGAGGGTAAGCGCGTCGCGATGGTCGGCGACGGTGTGAACGATGCGCCGGCTCTGGTCTCGGCAGACGTGGGCGTCGCGATCGGCGCGGGCACCGACGTGGCGGTCGAGTCGGGCGACGTGGTTCTCGTTCGGAGCGACCCGCGTGACTTGCCGCGCATCATCGAGCTCAGCCGCGCGACGTACCGCAAGATGGTGCAGAACCTGTGGTGGGCAGCTGGCTACAACATCGTTGCCATTCCCTTGGCAGCCGGCGTCCTGGCGCCGTGGGGCATCCTGTTGCCGCCCGCCTTCGCGGCCGTGCTCATGTCGGCGAGCACGATCATCGTTGCGGCGAACGCACAGCTGCTCCGACGCGTGGAGCTGTAGAAGAACGCATCCGAACCCGCCTTGCGCCCTCGATCGCACCTGGCCTCAGATGCCCAGCGCCGTTCCACCCCTCCGCGGATCGGCGACGCCCTCGAGCACGCCCGCCGGTCCCACCCCGACCGCCTCCACGTCCCCCCACGGTTCGCGCGCTTCCTTCACCTCGTGCCCCATCGCGCGCAGCCTCTCGACCACTTCCGCGGCCAGCCCTCCCGGCTCGACGCTGATCCGGTCGGGGAGGTGTTGGTGATGGACCCGAGGTGCGGCGACCGCGTCGGCGAGCGACATGCCGTGGTCGACGATGTTCGAGATCACCTGGAAGACGGTGGTGATGATCGTGGAGCCGCCGGGCGCGCCGAGCACCAGTGCGAGGTCGCCGGCGGAGTCGAGCACGAGCGTGGGCGTCATCGCCGAAAGCATGCGCTTGCCCGGCGCGACCGCATTGGCCTCACCCTGGACCAGCCCGAAGTGGTTCGGCACGCCGGGCCGGGCGGTAAAGTCGTCCATCTCGTTGTTGAGAAGGACGCCGGTTCCGGCGGCGACGACCTTGCTACCGTACCAGGTGTTGAGCGTGGTGGTGAGCGATGCCGCGCCGCCCGCGGGGTCCACGATGGAGACGTGCGTCGTGTGGCGCTCGCGGTCGAACGCCTCGGCACCCGGGGAGACCTCGTCCGACGGCGTCGCCGTATCGGGCGAGATCCCGCTCGCGCGGTGCAGCCCGTACGCGGCCGAGCAGAGCGTCTCGATGGGCATGGCCACCCGGTCGGGGTCGGCCAGATAGTGGTTCCGGTCGGCGAACGCCCGGCGCCAGGCCTCCGCCAGCATGTGCACGTGCCGCGTGCCGTGCCACGGCAGCCCGGTCAGATCCCAGCACGCGAGGATGTGGGCCGCAGCGGCCAGCGTGACGCCGCCCGACGACGAGGGCGGCATCGAGACGACCGTGTGCCCCCGGTAGCCGAACCGGACCGGCTCTCTCCAGACTGCCGTGTAGGACGTCAGGTCCTCGTGCGTGAGTAGGCCGCCTCCGCGCCGCATCTCCTCGACGATCAGGTCGGCGGTCTCACCCCGGTAGAATCCGTCGGCACCCCCGTCGCGAATGCGCTCGAGCGTGTGCGCGAGGTCCGTTTGACGAAACGGCTTCCCGAGGGGCGGCGGCTCCCCGTCCGGCAGGAAGATCTGGGCGCTGGCGCCGAACCGCGCGAGCCCGTCCACGATATGTGGCTCATACGACCTCCGAAGCCGGTCGTCCGCCGCGAATCCCCGCGCGAGCTCGACTGCCGGCTCCACCAAGAGTGCCCAGTCCATGGAGCCGAAGCGGTCGTGCGCGTCCTGGAGGCCGCGCACCGATCCGGGCACGGCAACCGCCAGATGGCCGAGTTGGGACGGGTCGTCCCGCTCGCCCCGGTTGCTCGCGAACATGTCGGCCGTGGCCGCCTTTGGCGCGACACCCCGGTAATCGAGTGCTGCGGTCGTGCCGTCCGGGAGGCGCACGAGCATGAAGCCGCTCCCGCCCACGTTGCCTGCCTCGGGGTTCACGACGGCGAGCGCGAACGAGACCGCCACGACCGCGTCCACTGCGTTGCCTCCGGCCTCGAGGACGTCGACGCCGATCCGGCTCGCCCGGTGGTCGGTCGTGGCGACCATACCCTCGGCCGACCGGGTAGTGGGCGCACCCGTCGGGTACGGCCAGTCGGTGGGCCAGCGGGGTCGTGGAGGTGGGTTCAAAGTCGCTCGTCTCGCGCGGGGGGCGGGGTCTTTCGATAATGCTACCATGCATGCTCCACCTCGTGCGACGCGCACGCCTCCGCTCCTGCCCCGCGCACTGGTGCCCGGCTCACGCGTAGCGCTCGTGGCGCCGGCTGGCCCGGTCGACCCCGACCGACTCGAGGGCGCGGCCGAGCGCTGTCGCATCGAGGGCTTCGAGCCGGTCGTGTTTCCGGGCGCGAGCGGGAAGGTCGGATACCTGGCCGGAACGGACGCTGAGCGCCTGGGGGACCTGCAGGTCGCGTTCGACGATCCGTCCATCGATGCGGTCTGGCCGCTGCGGGGAGGATACGGAACGCTGCGCATCCTCGATGAGCTGGATCTGCGCCGCCAGCTCCGGGATCCGATCCCCTTCATCGGATTCAGCGACAATACGTCGATCCACATGCGACACCTCGCGTTGGGCGTCGTGTCGTTCCATGGCCCGCACCCGACGGGGGCGTTCCCGCTGGAGACCGAAGAGGCTCTGCGGCGCGTGGTCTGCCAACCGACCGCAGCCGGCCCGCTTCACGCACGCGGCGGAGACCCGCAGCCCCGAACCCTCGTCGGAGGCCGGGCCGAGGCGCCGCTCGTCGGTGGCAACCTCTCGATCCTCACGTCGATGTGCGGAACGGCGTATGCGCTCGATCCGGCCGGCTGCATCCTCTTCCTGGAGGATGTGGCCGAGCCGACCTACAAGCTCGACCGGATGCTCGTACAGCTCCGCCGATCCGGCGCTACCGAGGCCATCGTGGGCCTCGCGCTGGGCCGATTCCGACAGGGGCCCGACGAGGAGGAGCATCCGGTGGCGGACCTCCTCCTGCGCTTCGCCCGGCGACTCGGCGTTCCCACCGTCGCCGACCTGCCCTTCGGTCACGTCGAGCACAACGCGACGCTACCCGTGGGCACGATGGCGCGCCTCGACGCCGACGGTGCGGAGCTCGTGCTGACGGAGCCCGCCGTCCGGGCGAGCTAGGCTCGGACGACCAGCTTGCCGGTCTGCTTCGCGACTTCCTTGGCGGCGGCCATGACCCGCCGCTGCCCACTGAAGAGGACCTCGTCGACCTCTCGTCGGGGCAGGTTGGCGACCTCGGCGCGGTGGGCGTATTCCTCGACCCGCTTCACCTCGTCCAGGAACCGCACGACCCGCGCTCGCAGATCGTAGTGACGGCGGGGTTGTCCACGTTCCGGCCGTCCGGGCACGGAACCCATGGGTAGGCTGGTGAGGGCCTTGTAGCCGATGTGGACGAGGAGCGGCAGTCCGAAGAGCATACGGACGCCGGCTCCCGACGGCGTGACGAGCGCGAGGCCGAGCGCGAGGATCTCGGCGGCGGTGATCCAGGTGGTACGCTCTCGGGTGACCAGCCAAACACTGACCTTCACAACACCCCCCGGGTCGTGGGTCGAGTTCAAGTGGATACCGCGCGTGCTGACACAACCTTCGTGCCAGCGCGGAGGGGGTTCGAAGGGGGCCGGATTCCGCGCTTCCCGCCCCTGCGAGAGGGCAAAGTTGTGCGCCGCCGGGAACTAGTTGTCGACGGAGAGGCCCACGTCGGGGGTGAGCCCGTAGCCGTATGCCTCGGGCCGGCTGGCGACCCACATCGCCCCGTACAGCTTCGGCACGAACTCCCTCGTCTCCACGGGGAACCGTTCACGGAGCGCCCAGAACAGGCTGTCGCTGTGCGGCGCGCCGGGCGCGTACCGGCGCAGGATGCCACGCACGCGCGTCGGTCCGGAGTTGTAGGCGGCGAGCGTGAGGAACCACGAGTCGAACTCGCCGCGCAGTGAGCCCAGATAGTCGAGCGCGGCCGCCGTCGAGCGGTCCGGATGCTGGCGCTCGTCGACGAGCGCCGAGACCTGCAGCCCGAGGCCGCGCGCCGTCGACGGCATGAGCTGCCACATGCCTACGGCGCCCGTTCGGCTCGTGACCCGGGGGTCGTAGCCGCTCTCGATGAGCGGCAGATACCGTAGCGAAGGCGGCAAGCCGTGTATCGCGAGTGCCGAGTCCACCGTGCTCCCGCGGGCGTCCATGCGCTCCAGGAAGCCGGGGAACCAGCGCGAAGCGGGTCCGGTCCAGTAGCCCACCCACCACTGCACGGCGCGGGCGAACTCCGGGTCGCGCAGCACCGCGGAAGACAGGAGCTCGTCGCGCTCGAAGTCCATGAAGGTGGGCGACGACAGGTAGGTCTCGAGCGGCACACCGTCGAAGTCGCTGCTGATGACCGGCAGGATGGGGAGCGGAGCGGACGTCGCAACGGAGCGTTCGGCGAGCGGTGTGGTCGTCGGGTCGACGCGCAGGCCCACAAGAGCTACGGTCACCGCGAGGAAAGTGGCGCCGGTAAGACCGGTGGCGGTGATCCCGGGTCGCGCGTCGAGCCACCGGGTCCAGTCCACGGCCGCGGAACGGATGCGCTCGAACGGCCGGAGCGCCGGACGTCGCCGGGTTCGGCCGCTTCGCGGACGGCTCGTCCCGATCCCATGACCGCGCCACCAGTGCCGCAGAGCGGCCCGGGGGCCGAACACGGTGAGCCACGTCCACACGCGTCGAGCTACCGCGCGGGCGGTCCTCGCCCTGCGCGTTCGTCGGCGTCGGCCTGCCCGGAATGCAGCCAACCGGGCGAGCAGACCGTCTCTGGCTTGCAGTCTGGCCATGGTGACGGTGGGTTGGGGAGGATCGTAAGAGCGTACCCCGGGAGTGCGTTCAGGGTCAAACACCGTGCCAACCTCCTACGGTGCACAGCGCCGCGGGTCTGTCGCCTCGAGACAGGGACCGATTTGCCACCACGGGACATCCGTTCCCCCTCGGAGGGGCTCTAACGTGGCTTTCGGGCTCATCGCTGAACTCTTTCGCAGCCAACACGTTACGGGATCGCTCGACGAAGGCGGCATGCTTTCTGCTTCCGATAACGCTTCCACATTGCCCCCCCAGGCATCGCTCCTCGCGACATAGCGGAGGGAACTCCGATGCCTTCCTGGTTGGTGGTATGGCCCGGTAATCCCGGCCTTTCTGCGCTCCTGCTCATCGTCTTTCTGGTGCTGGTGATGTACGGAGCCCGTGCACCTGCGCACCGTGTCATCCAGGGGATCGCCAGGGCGATTACCCAGGGATGCAAGCTCACGTCCGAAGCGCTTCGCGCGGTCCAGGAACGCCTGGCCGAGCGCACGCGTGAGGTCCTCATGAGCGAGGGTCTCCAGGACACCGAGCGCCAGATCGAGCAGGAGTTCCGCAGGATCTCCGATTCGGTCGACCGTGATCTCGGCACCTATCCCGCCTTGCACAGGCAGCTGGCGGACCAAGTGCACCGGATCGACGAGGACTACCGCAAGGCGACCGACACGCCGCCCGAGCCGGCCGCGTGGACGGAGACCATACAGGCTGCCGGCGCGCTCGCCGAGCGGGCGGGCTCCAACGGCCCGGCCACGAAGGCCGTCGAGTCGCTCCGTGCGGCGATCCTCGAGGCGCACGACGACGCGATGGACACCTACCGGGAGGCGAGCCGCGAGCGGCATGGACTCCTCGCGAAGATCGTCCCGACGTGGCGCTCCATGGACGCGACGCTGAGCCGGGTCGAGAAGGCGGTGACGGGCATCTTCGAGCGCTCGAAGCACTTGGACGACCTCATGGGTGAGTACCGGGAGATCGCGTCGAAGTCCGATGCCGCGGAGCGTGCGCTCACGTCGTCGTCGCTGACCCAGTTCACCGTCGCGGCGATCGTGCTCGTGATCGCGTTGCTGGGCGGGTTCATCAATTTCCAGCTCATCGCGCTGCCGATGTCGGAGATGGTCGGCGCGACCAGCCGGCTGGGGTCGATGCAGACCTCCGACGTCGCCGCACTCGTCATCATTCTCGTCGAGATTACGATGGGGCTCTTCCTCATGGAGTCGCTCCGCATCACGCGGCTCTTCCCGGTCATCGGGAGGCTCGACCGCCGGACGCGTATACGCATGGCGTGGGCGACGTTCGCCCTGTTGTTGATGCTGGCGGGCATCGAGTCTTCGCTCGCCTACATGCGTGACATGCTCGCGGCCGACCGTATCGCGCTGACGCAGACGCTCGGCGGCGGCACGGTCCAGCGGCCCGAGTTCATGTGGATTCCGTCTGTGGGTCAGATGGTGATGGGCTTCATTCTGCCCTTCGCGCTGACCTTCGTCGCGATCCCGCTCGAGTCGTTCATCCACTCGGGTCGCGTCGTGCTCGCGCAGGTCGCGGGCGGGTTTCTGAGGATGGTCGCGTTCGGCGTGCAGCTCGTCGGCCTGACCGCGGGACACATCGGCACCGGGCTCAAGAACCTGTACGACATCGTGGTCTTCCTCCCGCTCAAGGTGGAAGAGCTGATCCTGAACGCTCGCTCCCGTGCCGCCGAGGAGAAGCGGGCCGTCTCCAAGACGGATCGCTCGCCCTCGACCGCGTGACCGACTCCCAGACGCACGGAGACGAATCATGAGACGGACTCGACGATCCTTTCCGGCCTGGTCGGCGTTGCTCGGCGTAGCTTTTCTCACCGGCTGCTCGAGCACGCCGCCGGGTACGGGCGTCTTCCTCCTCCTCGACACCTCGGGCACGTATTCCCAGGAGCTGGAGGGAGCGAGGACGGTGGTGAACTATCTGCTCGGCACGCTCGACCCGGGCGACTCGTTCGGCGTCGCGCGCATCGACAGCGGCAGCTTCAGCGAGAAGGACATCCTGCTGAGGATGACGTTCGACGAGCGGCCCTCTGTGGCGAACGACCAGAAGCGTGTCGCCATGCAGACCGTCCAGAGCTTCGCAGACACCGTGGCCACTGCCTCGCACACCGACATCACCGGCGGCGTGCTCCAGGCGGTCGAATGGCTCAACGAGGTCGGTCCGGGGCGCAAGACCGTGCTGATCTTCTCCGACCTGGAAGAGGACCTGCCGGAGGGCTTCATCCGCGACTTCCCGATCCAGCTCGACGGGGTCGAGGTGATCGCGATCAACGTGACCAAGCTGCAGCCGGACAACGTGGATCCACGCGCGTACATGGCGCGCCTCGACGACTGGAAGCAGCGGGTCGAGAGCGGGGGCGGACAGTGGGCGGTGGTGAACGACATGGAGCGCCTTCCCGTGGCGCTCGAGTTGTGATTGTGATTCGGCAGACCGAGGAGAGCAACGGCCCGATCGCCGGCTGAGCGAAGCGAGGAGCGAAGCGCCGGGATACCGGCGTGACGCGGCGAGACGGCCCGTTGTGGGGTCCCGCTAGCGAGGAGCGGGCGGGGCCCCCCCGGTTTTCCCCTCTGGATGACGGGCGGCCCAGGCGATAGCGTCTAGGCCATGATCGACCTGGACGCCTACCTCGAACGCGTCGGAATCGCGCGCGAGGACCTACGACCGGACTTCGAATCCCTCGAGGCGCTGCACCTCGCCCACATCGAGGCGATCCCCTTCGAGAACATCGACGTGCGGCTCCGCCGGCCCATCCGGCTCGACCCCCCGTCGCTGCACGACAAGCTCGTTTCGCGGCGCCGTGGCGGATACTGCTTCGAGCACAACTCACTCTTCGCGGCCGCTCTTCGCGGGCTCGACTTCGACGTGGCTACGCTCGAGGCGCGCGTCCGGCCCCGCGGCGCGACTTCCGTCATGGGCCGCACGCATATGACGCTCCACGTTCGACTCGAGGAAGGCGACTACATCGCCGACGTGGGCTTTGGCGGGAGCGGGCCGCTCCTACCCGTCCCTCTCGACGGGACGGTGAGCCTTCAGTTCGGTGGGGAGTACTCGATCGGAGAGGAGGCGCCGGGCGCCTTCGCGCTCCGCACCCTCATCGACGGCGAGTGGCTCGACCTGTACGGGTTCGGGCTCACTCCGGTGCACGCGATCGACTACGAGGTGGCGAACCACTTCACGTCCACGTACCCGAAGTCGCCGTTCTTGAACACACTCACCGTGCAGCGCAGCCGGCCCTCGGGCCGGCACATCCTGCGCGGGCGGACCTACATCACCC
Organism: Gemmatimonadota bacterium; assembly: GCA_050050215.1. GTDB lineage: Bacteria > Gemmatimonadota > Gemmatimonadetes > Longimicrobiales > Gaopeijiaceae > UBA2982. The sequence goes on along the minus strand of JASFUR010000010.1, from coordinate 1,853 downwards.
AGGCGAACGGAGACGAGACCGTTCGCGAGATCGACCCGGAGGAGCTCCCCGGCCTCCTGCGCGAGACGTTCGCGATCGAGGTCACGGACGAAGAGGCCCTCGAGGCGCTCGGAGACGCATGAGGCCGCGGTGTAGCCAATAAGAACGATCGGGCCGCCGGACGCATGAAACGCCCGACGACCCGATCCGGGAGAGACCGGCTGGACTACCTGGGCCGGATTTGGACCTGCGACCGAGCGAGATCGGGCGCGATCAGGAAGACCGCGATCTCGTTCTCGGCAATTGCGACTTCGTCGCTGACGACTTCCGTGTCGCCCCAGGTCGACCAGCGGCTCGCGCTGTTCGTCGGGCGGGCATGGAGCTTCAGCGCCGTGCCGTCGAAATCTTCCTTGCGGGTGTCGATGTGCTTCACTTCGCCCGCCTTCAACTTCGCCACCTCGTGCAACTCACCCTTCGCGTCCTCCGCGTAGACGACCATCGGCGTGGCGTGTTCGTTTACGACCGTGATGGTCCCGTCGTACATCGTCGAAGCCGGCTCTGCGGCTTCGGCCGCGCTCGCGGCGGACAGGGTCAGTGCCAGAGCGGCAAGAGTGGTGATCCCCCGCATCGTCATCCTCCTCATCCCAGTGATCGTAGGCTCGCTCACCCGAGCGGCCGTAGGTTCGACGAAACGCCGACCGCCTCGGCGTCCGTCGTCACGTATAGACGGGAACTCGACCCGAATAGTTGCAAGGTTTCGTTCGTCATCGATCGGGTCGCCCGTTGACGAGCGCGAAGTAGGGCGGATATAGGTCACTGCCATCCAGCCCTTCGACCCGCCGACCCGGAGCCACCACCATGCGCCTGCCTATCTCGAACACCCGTCACCGATCCCATACGTGGGCGGCTGCGGCCTGCTCATTGCTGGCGGCCTTCGTCCTCGCGGCTCCGGCTAGCGGCCAGACGCCGCCCGCCATCCAGGAGAACCGCGCGCTGCACATCGGCATCATCGGCGCGGGCAACATGGGCGCGCCGCTCGGCCTGGGGTTCGCGGCGGCCGGACATCAGGTGATGTGGGCGTCGCGCAGCCCCGAGGAGCTGATGGAGCTGGTCCAGCAGGCCGCGCCGCGCGCGAGCGCCGGCTATGCGGACGCGGCGGCGTACTTCGGAGACGTTGTCGTCCTGGCCGTGCCCCCGAGCGCGATCCCCGGCCTCGGCCGGGATATCGGCGAGCTGCTCCGCGGCAAGATCGTCATCGACATCACCAATCCGCGCGCCGACCGAGACGGTGAGATCACGAACGAATGGCTCGAGATGGGCACGGGTGAAGCGATGGCCGAGTATCTGCCGGGCACACGCTTCGTGAAGGCCTTCAACACGGTCATCCCGCGCTTCTTCGAAAATCCGGTCGTGGACGGCGTGCGCGTCGGCGTCCCGATCGCGTCGGACGATGTGCAGGCGGCGGACGTAGTCGCCGACCTGGTTCGTGACATGGGGCTCGAGCCGGTCTACGCCGGTCCGCTCGCCCGCGCCAAGGACTTCGACCGGGGCAGCCCGATCTGGGTGACCGGGGCGGGGGCCGCGGAGATCCGGGAGACGCTCGGCCTCCGGTAGTGGAAGGCCCGGGGGGATCACTTCCACCCGATCCGTCGATGCCCTATCCATATCGCCCCGAATACGCCGCGGCAGGGCGTTCTACCGCCGCGAATACATAGGACTGAGGCATGGCATTCCGAGTAGCGATCCTGGGTTGTGGAACGGTGGGTGGAGGCGTCGCTCGCATCTTGCGGGAGCAGAGCGAGGCGCTGGCCGGAAAGGCGGGCGAGCAGATCGAGTTGGCCCGCGTCGTGGATCTCTTCCCGGCTCAGGCCTCC
>JASFUR010000009.1:0-21479 GCA_050050215.1 Gemmatimonadota bacterium | reverse complement strand
TGGAACCTCTGGGTCTTCAGCCTCAACGCGAACGTGAACCGGGACAGCGAGGAGACGCAGGCGACCACGCAGATCAACGGTGGGTTCAACGCCTCGCGCGTGTCGCCGACCTGGAAGATGAACTTCAACACGTTCGTGAACCACCGCCGCCTGCGTCGCGAGCTCTCGACCGGGACGCTGCGGGACATCCGTACGAACTGGGTCTTCAATCAGCTCGTGGGTTACTCGGTCGCCGAGCACTGGTCCATCGGGGTCAACGGCGTGGTAGGCCGGAACGTCACGGACAATCAGGACTTCCGGGTGCGCGGCTCGCCGGTCGTCGAGTTCAGCTTCTTCCCCTACGAGGAAGCGACGCGGCGCTCGCTCACGGCCCGGTACGGCATTGGTCCGGTGTACTTCGACTACATCAACCCGACGATCTATGGCAAGCGTGAGGAGCTTCGCTTCGACCAGCAGCTGGTCGTCGAGTTCGACTCCCGACAGACGTGGGGTGATGCCGGCTTCACGCTGAGCGCCTCGCACTATCTGTACAACATCGACCGGAACAACCGCTGCGCGGAAGGTCGAATCAGCTACCGAATCGCCCGCGGCATCGAGGTCAACGCGCGGGGCAACATCGCGTGGGTGAACGACCAGATCTTCCTGGAGGCCGAGGAGGCGACCGACGAGGAGACGCTTCTCAACCTGCAGCGCAGGCAGACGGACGTCTCGTCGAACTTCAGCGTGGGCTTCCGCATCCAGTTCGGGTCGATCTTCAACAACGTGGTGAACAACCGGTTCCGGGGGATCGGCGGCTTCGGCGGCGGTGGAGGCTTCGGTGGCCGGGGCGGTCCGGGATGCGGCGGCGGGTTCTGATCCGGCCTCGGCCGGCCTCCCGGGGCTGACGCCGGCAGACCTCGGATAACCCCGGGGGCAGTGCACCCTGTTCCCCCCGGGCCCGATTGATCGCCCCCGCCCACGGCTCGTACCTTTGGTGCTCGGGTGCGTCGATTCGTGACCCGGGACTCTCGACTCAGGCAGCAGGCGGAGGACGCGTGGCCGGCCACAACAAATGGTCCAAGATCAAGCGGAAGAAGGGCGTAGCCGACGCCAAGCGCGGTGCGCTCTTCACCAAGCTCATCCGCGAGATCACGGTCGCGGCGCGGGAGGGCGGCGGTAACCCCGAGTTCAACGCCCGCCTGCGGCTCGCGGTCGACACGGCGAAGGCGGCCTCGATGCCTTCCGACAACATCGACCGTGCCATCAAGAAGGGCACCGGCGAGCTGGAGGGCGCCAGCTACGAAGAGGTCACCTACGAGGGATACGGTCCCGCCGGCGTCGCGCTCTTCATCGAGTGCCTGACGGACAACACCAACCGCTCCGTCGCCGACGTCCGCTGGGCGCTCGGCAAGTACGACGGCAGCCTCGGGACCGACGGCTCGGTCGCATGGCAGTTCGACCGGAAGGGCCAGATCGTCATCGACGCGTCCAAGCACTCCGAGGAGGAGGTCTTCCTGGCGGCCATCGAGGCCGGAGCGGAAGACGTCGAGAGCGACGAGGAGGAGCTCATCGTCACCACGGAGGTCTCCGACTTCGCGGCGGTCCAGGACGCACTCAAGGAAGCCGGAATCGAGATCTCGTCGGCCGAGCTCACCCGGATCGCCAAGAACGAGATCGCCGTGGCGGGCAAGGACGCGGAGAAGCTGGTGAAGCTCCTCGAGGCGCTCGACGACCTGGACGACGTGCAGAAGGTGCACTCGAACGCGGACATCGACGAGGCCGTCCTCGCGGGCGTCGAGTAGGGGCTTCTGACCCTGGGAGAGGTCGCGACGGCCGAGCGGGGAGGGGCACCGGACGAGGTCGTCATCCTCGGCATCGACCCGGGCACGGCCATCACGGGGTACGGCGTGGTCACGCGAAGGTCGTCTGGTCTAGTGACGCTCCTGGAGTGCGGGGTGATCCGAACGTCGGCCGGGGAGGCGCTGAGCGATCGCATCCGCGAGATCTACGATTCGATCGTCGAGCTCATCGAGCGCCACCGACCCTTCGCCGTGTCGGTCGAGGACGTCTTCCAGGGCAAGAACGCCCAGAGCGCGCTCAAGCTCGGGCATGCCCGGGGCGCCATTCTGCTGGCGGCCGCGCACGCGGAGGTCCGCATCGCCGAGTACGCCCCCCGCCAGATCAAGAAGGCCGTGGTCGGAAACGGCAACGCCACCAAGGACCAGGTCGGGTTCATGGTGCAGCAGCAGCTGAAGCTTCGGGCGGCGCCGTCCCCGGCCGACGCCGCCGACGGAGTGGCGGCCGCGCTCTGTCACTGCCTGATGGGATCGTTTCCTGCATGAGGAAGAGCCGCGCATGATCTCACGGATCCAGGGCGCCGTCCTCTCTCGCGATACGGACCGGGTCGAGATCGAGACCCAGGGGGGTGTGGTCTACGAGGTGGAGGTGCCGATGACCGTCCTCCAGGAGGTCCCGCCCGTCGGCGACCGCGTCGAGCTGCGCACGTTGCAGATCGTCACGGAGTCGTCGGTGACGCTCTACGGCTTCGTCACCGCGAACGAGCGGACGCTCTTCCAGAGGCTCCTGAAGGTGAACGGAGTGGGCGCGAAGGTCGCGCTCGGAGCCATGTCCACGTTTCCCTCCGAGCGCCTCGTGCGCGCGATCATCGAGAAGGACTCGGTGGCGCTCCGGCAGGTCCCGAAGGTGGGCAAGAAGCTCGCCGAGAAGATCGCGCTCGAGCTCTCCGACAAGCTGGACGACCTCATCGAGATCGCGCCGTCCGACGGTGGAGCGGCGGCCTCGGGCCCGGCCCATCAGGCCGTGCAGGCGCTCGTCTCGCTCGGGTACTCGTTCGGCGACGCCGACCGCGCCGTGCGCGACGTGCTGGAGTCGGGAGCGCCCGAGAGCGCGGAGGAGCTGATCCGGCGCGCCCTGGCGCGATGAGCGTCGACCGGTGCCCTCGCATCCGGCGGGGACTCGCTAGATTGCCCGCATGAGCAAGCACCTGCAGATCACGACGCCCGACGCGATCGAGGGCGACGTCGAGGCCGAGCCGTCCCTCAGGCCGCAGCGGCTCGCCGAGTTCATCGGGCAGAAGAAGGTGCGCGAGGCGCTCTCCATCGCCATCGAGGCGGCCAAGCAGCGCCGTGAGCCGCTCGACCACATCCTTTTCCACGGCCCGCCCGGGCTGGGGAAGACCACGCTCGCTGCGCTGCTGGCGCGAGAGATGGGCGTGAACATCAAGACGACGTCCGGGCCCGTGCTCGAGAAGCCCGCCGACCTGGTGGGGATCCTCACGAACCAGCGTGAGGGCGACATCCTCTTCATCGACGAGATCCACAGGCTGCGCGCGGTCATCGAGGAGTTCCTCTACCCGGCCATGGAGGACTGGCAGGTCGAGGTCCGGCTCTCCGACGGTCCCAAGGCCCAGACGATGACGATGAAGATCGAGCGCTTCACGTTGGTCGGGGCGACGACCCGCTTCGGTCTGCTCACCGCGCCGATGCGCGCGCGCTTCGGCATCGTGCAGCGGCTGAACTTCTATCCGCCCGAGGAGCTCGCGACGATCGTGAAGCGGAGCGCCGACATCCTCGGCGTTGCTGCGACCGACGAGGGCGCGGCCGAGCTCGCCAAGCGCTCGCGCGGCACGCCCCGGGTGGCCAACCGGCTGCTTCGCCGGGTACGCGACTACGCGCAGGTCAGGGCCGACGGAGACATCGACGTCGAGGTGGCCCGTGCGGCGCTCGAGATGCTCGACGTCGACGAGTACGGTCTCGACGAGATGGATGCGCGCGTGCTCAAGACCCTCATCGAGAAGTTCGAAGGCGGCCCGGTCGGGCTGAACTCCCTCGCCGTCTCGCTCGGAGAGGATGCGACGACGCTCGAAGAGGTCTACGAGCCCTTCCTCATCATGGAGGGCTTCCTCATGCGTACGCCCCAGGGCAGGGTCGCCACGCCGCGCGCGTTCCGTCGCTTCGGCTACACGATCCCGGACAAGGCCGGGCCACAGGGGTCGCTCTTCGTCGAGGAGGGATGAGTTCTCCCGACGGCTCGCGGCTCGCCGACTACGACTACGAGCTCCCGCCGGAGCGCATCGCGCAGTATCCGGCGGAGCGCCGCGACGAGAGTCGCCTGCTGGTGCTCGCAGCGGACGGAGGGCTTGGTCATCTGCGCTTCGCAGAGATCACGGAGCTCTTCGAGCCGGGGGACGTCCTGGTCGTCAACGAGAGCCGTGTGCTCCCGGCCCGGCTCCTGGGCCGCAAGCCGACCGGAGCGCCGTCGGAGGTGTTGTTGATCCGACCGGCCGAGGGCGACGATCCTTACGTGTGGGAGGCACTGGTTCGACCGGGCTCCAAGCTCAAGCCGGGCCGCACCGTGCTCGTCGCGGACGACCTCAGGGTGGAGATCCTGGACTCCGCGCCCGGCAGCGGCAGACGCGTGCGGCTGGTCACCGGGCTCGCGGTCGAGGAGGCGCTCGAGCGTCACGGACACATGCCGCTGCCGCCCTACCTGGCCCGGGAGGACGAGCCGTTGGACCGCGACCGCTACCAGACCGTCTACGCGAGGGAGCCGGGCTCGGTGGCGGCGCCCACCGCGGGGCTGCACTTCACGCCCGAGCTCCTCGCGGCGCTCGAGGCCGAGGGAGTGAGCCGTACGGCGGTTACCCTGCACGTGGGAATCGGCACGTTCCGCCCCGTGGACGGCCCCGACATCGGTTCACACCAGATGCACGAGGAGTGGTACGAGGTCCCGGCCGAGACGGCCGACCGCGTCAACGCGGCGCGTGACGAGGGACGGCGAGTGTGGGCAGTGGGGACGACTTCGGTGCGGACGCTCGAGTCCGCGGTGGACGAGGACGGACATCTGCGTGCGGGGGCGGGAGCCACCTCGCTCTTCATCCGACCTCCCTGCGACTTCCGGGTCGTGGACTGCATGCTCACGAACTTCCACCTTCCGCGCTCGACCCTTCTGATGCTGGTCGCCGCCTTCGCCGGGTACGAGCGCACCATGGCCGCGTACAGGGAGGCGATTCACGAGGGCTATCGCTTCTACTCGTACGGTGACGCGATGGCGATCCTCGGCAACGCTCCGGACGGCTGATACAACGCTCGCGCCGGCTGGCCCGAGCCCGATTCGACGGCTACGATGGTCCCCTTCCGCAGCACGAGCAGTCTTGTCGCAACGGTCTCATCCGGGGGAGGAATCATGTCGCTGTGCAAGCGAGCAATCGGACTCGGCCTCGCGCTCATGGTCGCGTCGCCGGCTCTGGCTTCGGCGCAGGAGCGAAACAATCCCTACGGGCAGTGGCGTTACCAGAGCGCCGACGCCTGGGGCACCCGCTACTCGCCGGTCAGCCAGATCAACGCCGAGAACTTCGAGGACCTCGACGTCGCCTGGGTCTGGAACGCCGACAACTACGGTCCCGAGCTGGAGGATCAGTTCAAGGCCACCCCGCAGTACATCAACGGGAAGCTCTATACCGTGGCCGGTCACCGGCGGACGGTGGTTGCGATCGACCCCCAGACCGGTGAGACCCTGTGGACGTATCGCGAGCCGAACACCACCCGGTGGGAGCGCTCGATGCGCCAGAACTACGGCAAGGGTGTCGCGTACGCCGAGCTCGACGGGCGTGGGGTCATCTTCTACATCTCGCCGGCGTTCTTCCTTCACGCCCTCGACGCCGAGACGGGTCGTCACATCGAGAACTTCGGCGCGCGCGTGGATCTTCCGGGCTTCCCCGAGACGGGCGTCATCGATCTGATTCCGGATCTGGTCGCCGACTGGGAACCCTGGATGAACTGGGACGATCCGTACGATCCGGACATGGGCGTGCCGCGCGAGCTCGGCTACATCACGTCGTCTTCGCCGCCCATCGTGGTGAACGGCACGATCGTGGTCGGCAACTCGGCCGAGCAGGGCTACAACCAGACGCGTATCGAAAACGTTCCGGGGGACATCCTCGGCTACGATGCGCGGACCGGCGACTACAAGTGGAAGTTCCACGTGATTCCGCGGCCGGGCGAGTTCGGTCACGACACGTGGGAGAACGATGCTTGGCGCTGGACGGGCGACATTTCTTCGTGGGCGCCGCTCTCGGCCGACGAGGATCTGGGGCTTGTCTACATCCCGACGAACCCGCCCACCATCGACTACTTCGGCGGCTTCCGTCCCGGAGACAACCTCTTCGGCACGACGGTGATCGCGCTCGACGTCGAGACCGGCCAGCGAAAGTGGCACTTCCAGACGGTGCACAACGACCAGTGGAACTACGACCTGCCGAACGTGCCGATACTGGTCGACCTCATGGTCGACGGTCGCGAGGTCCCGGCTCTCGTGCAGACGTCGAAGACTGGCATCATCTACGCGTTCAACCGCGCGACCGGTGAGCCCATCTGGCCCATCGAGGAGCAGCCGGTCCTCCAGACCGAGGTGCCGGGCAACTGGACCTCGCCCACGCAACCGATCCCGACGCGCCCCGAACCGTCTGAGCCGTTGGGTCTGCCGGAAGAGGACGTAATCGACTTCACGCCCGAGCTGCACGCCGAGGCGATGGAGATGCTCAGCCACTACCGCGTCGGAGGACCCTTCATGCCTCGCCTCTATGAGGGCTACGAGGGTCCGTACGAGGACAACATCCGCTGCTACGGGGGGCTGAACATCACGAGCCCTGCAACGCTCGACCCGTCCACGGGCATTCTCTACGTGCCGTCGGCGCGAGGGTGCCGCGGTGGAAGCGTGATGCCAGGTGAGGACGCCGACGACCCGGCGAACATCATGACCACCGGGACCACCATCTCGGAATGGGTCGCGGGCGCGGGCGGCGGTCTGCCGCGCGTGCAGGGGCTGCCGGCCTGGAAGCCTCCGTACAACCGAGTGTCCGCGTACGACATGAACACGGGTGAGCGGATCTGGTGGGCGCCGATCGGCGATGTGCAGGAGAACATCGCCAACCACCCGGCTCTCCGCGGCGTCGATACCTCCCGGTTCGGCGGTGGCGGCAGCTCGGTGAACATGGTGGCGGGCGAGCTGCTCTACACGACCGAGGGCTCCAGTGGACCACCCGTGCTCAACGCCTGGAACAAGCTCACGGGTGAGCACGTCGGTGAGCTCACCGATCTGCCGGGCTCCGTCCAGTACGGGATGATGACGTACGAGCACGAGGGCCAGCAGACGATCGTGCTGCAGGTCGGACGTCCGGCCCGGCTGGTGGCGCTCAGACTCCCGTGACCCGACGCTGACGTCGGTGCGACATGTCTGGCGCGCCGACCGGAGGACTTGCGGGGCGTCTCCGTTTCGACGGAGGCGCCCCGCGTCATTTGCGGGCTTCGAGGCGGGTCCGCTGCTTCGCGCTCTCGTCGAAGTTCGACGGGTCGAGCCATGCCTCCATCGCCTGCCGAATCGCGGGCCACTCCGAGTCCGTGATCGAATACCACGCGGTGTCTCGGTTTCTGCCCTTGTAGATCCGGTGCTTGCGGAACGTCCCCTCATAGGTGAAGCCGAGCCGCTCGGCCGCGGCGCGCGACGGGGCGTTCAAGTCGTCGCACTTCCACTCGTAGCGGCGGTACCCGAGCTCGTCGAAGACGCGTCGGGCCATCAGGTACATCGCTTCGGTGGCGGCCCGCGTGCGCTGCAGGAGGGGCGAGTAGTGGATGTGCCCGACCTCGATCGATCCAACCGCCGGGTCGATGCGCAGATAGCTCGCCACGCCCACCGCCCGGCCCTCCGCGTCGAGGATCGTGAAGAAGAGCGGGTCGTCGGTCCTGGACATCTCGGCCAGCCACGACTCGAGCGCGGCCTCCGTCGCGAACGGGCCGTACGGCAGGTACGTCCAGTCCGTGCCCTCGGTGTCGCGCGCGAACGCCTCGAACAGCCCGGTGGCGTGTTGCTCGGCGTCGAGCGGCTCGAGCCGGCAGTAGCGCCCCTTCATGGGCTCACGACCCGGGTGGTGCGGAGGGGTCCAGTCCGGGAGCGCCTCCCCGACGGGCAGGTCGTGCGCCCCCGCCGCGGAAGGCTCTCCGGCCACTAGCGGAGCCCCGCCAGCACGGGCGTGAGGATGCGCGTCCAGATCTCGTAGCCGGCGGGCGTCATGTGCAGCCCGTCACGGATGAAGAGCTCCGGGATCGGCTCTCCGTTCGAGCCGAGCATGTCGGAGCCGACGTCGACGTAGTGGACGTTGTAGTGGGCCGCCGCGTACTGCTCGAGGAGCGCGTTGGTCGCCTGCATGTCGCCCCAGAGGGCCCACCGGCTCAGGCTTGGCTTCACGGAAAGAAAGACCACGTGCGTGCCCGGCGAATCGGCGTGCACAGCCTCGGCGAACTCCCGCATGTCCTCGACGATCTGCGGCGCCTTCTTGTCCGCGCTCACGTCGTTGTCCCCCTCGTAATAGACGACGATCGAGGGATCGTACTTCAGGACCGCGTCGTTCACCCAGTGCGTGGCGTCCGACGCCTGCGAGCCGCCGAAGCCCCGGTTCACGACCGGGAACTGCGGGAAGTACTGGGCCGTCCTCCAGAAGTTGATGCTCGAGCTGCCGACGAAGACGATCGGATCGTCGGGGACGGAGTTCTCGGCGTCCTGGGTGGCCCAGTCCTCGAAGGTCTCGGCGAAGCGGCTCGGGTCGGGGTCGGGAACCTGGGCGTGCAGCGGGGGCGCCCAGGCGAGCACGAGCGCCGACAGCGCCGGCAGGGTGGTGAGGGCTCGGACGTGCGTTCTGAGGCTCATGGTCGTCCTTTCGAGGTGCAGTGGGTAACGCGGCACAATGTGTCACCGGTCCGCACCCGGCGCACGTCGATTACATTGCGGCCGCCATGTTCCAGTATCAGCTAGAAGCGACCGAAGGGAGCGCCCGCGCGGGCTCGCTCGACACGCCCCACGGGGAAGTGCCGACGCCGGCCTTCATGCCGGTCGGCACCCAGGGGACGGTGAAGACGCTCACCATGGAGGAGGTCGGCGCGCTCGGCGCCCGCATGGTGCTGGCCAACACCTACCACCTCTACCTGCGCCCCGGACACGAGATCGTCCGGGAGCTCGGCGGCCTGCACGATTTCATGCGCTGGGACGGGCCGATCCTCACGGACTCCGGAGGCTTTCAGGTCTTCTCCCTGGCCGACATCCGCGAGATCCACGACGACGGCGTCGACTTCCAGAGCCACATCGACGGCTCGAGGCACACCTTCACGCCCGAATCCGTGATGGACGTGCAGCAGGCGCTCGGCGCCGACGTCGTGATGGCCTTCGACGAGTGCCCGCCGGGCGGATGCGATCGGAGAACGGCCGAGGCCGCCTGCGACCGCACGCTCGCCTGGCTCGAGCGCTGCCGTGACCGCTTCGAGGCCCTGCACGCCGACGCGGAGCCGCCGGCCCAGGCACTCTTCCCCGTCCTCCAGGGCAACGTCTACGACGACCTCAGGCGCGATCACGCCCGCCGCACGCGCGAGCTCGGCGACTGGGCCGGGTACGGCATCGGCGGGCTGAGCGTGGGCGAGGCCAAGCAAGACATGTGGCGGACGCTGGAGCTCCTCGACTCCGATCTGCCGGGCAGCCATCCCCGATACCTGATGGGCGTCGGCTACCCGGACGACCTCCTGGAGGCCATCGCCCGGGGCTGCGACATGTTCGACTGTGTGGCGCCGACCCGGAACGCGCGGCACGGCACTGCCTGGACGAGCATAGAGGGCCAGGTGAACTTGAAGGCGGCGCGCTTCAAGAAAGACACGGCCGCTCTCGATCCGGCGTGCGACTGCTACACGTGCTCGCGTTACGATCGGGCGTATCTGCGCCACCTGGTGGTGGCCGGTGAGTGGCTCGCGATGCGCCTCGTGTCGATCCACAATCTCCGTTTCCTCGTGCGGTTGGCCGAGGAAGCCCGGAGTCGGATCGCCGAGGGCACGTTCGGGAGCTGGCGCGTGGAGTGGCTTGAACGCTATCGCAACGAAGGGAGCAGTCCGTGACGTCGATCGATCTATTGTTGGCCGTCCCCCGGGAGGGTGGAAATGCCGGGGCCATCTTCATTTTCCAGATGGTCCTCATCGTCGCCATCTTCTACTTCCTGCTGCTCAGGCCCCAGGCCAAGCAGCGGCAGAAGCACGAGGAGATGCTGTCGAACGTGACGAAGGGCGACGAGATCGTCACCAACGGGGGCATCATCGGGAAGGTCGTGCACATGCAGGAGGACCGCCTGACCCTGCGCACGGGTGAGAACACCCGCGTGACCGTGGATCGCAACCGAATCGCCGGCGTATTCAATGCCAAGGGCGAGGTCGACGAAGGCTAGCGGGTCACGGGAAATGGCGGTTCGCGAGATCATATACATGGGAGATCCCGTCCTCCGCGAGGTCGCGGAGGAGGTGTCGGAGTTCGACGAGGACCTCCGTGCGCTCGTGCGCGACATGTTCGCCACGATGTATCACGCCGAGGGCATCGGCCTGGCGGCGCCGCAGATCGGTCTGTCGAAGCGGGTCCTCGTCATCGACCTCAGGCGCGAGGACGAGGACGATCAGCAGATCGCGCTGATCAATCCGCGCCTCGTGTGGCACAGCGACCGCCTGGAGAAGCAGTCGGAGGGATGTCTGAGCATTCCGGGGCTCGAGGAGATCGTGGAGCGTCCGGCGGAGGTTCACGTGGAGGGTCACGACCCTCACGGCGAGCTGGTGAGCATCGAGGCCGACGATCTGCTCGCCCGAGCCCTCCAGCACGAGATCGACCACCTGGACGGCGTGCTCTTCCTCGACCGTGTCAGCCCGCTCAAGCGTCGGATGCTGCTGAAGAAGTGGAAGAAGCAGTCCGAGGACGAGTGACACCCGTGCGGAGTGCCGCGTGAGGATTCTCTTCTGGGGCACGCCGGACTTCGCCGTGCCCTCTCTCCGGGCGCTCGACGACGAGGGCTTCGAGATCGTCGGTGTCGTGACCCAGCCGGACCGGCCCGCCGGGAGGGGTAGGAAGCTGAAGTCCTCACCGGTGAAGGACGTGGCGCTCGAGCTCGGCTTCGAGGTGCTCGAGCCGAAGAGCCCCGGGACTCCCGAGTTCATCCAGCGCATACGTGCGTTGGAGCCGGATGTCTCGGTCGTCGTAGCGTACGGCCACATCCTGAACGACGAGGTCCTGAACGTTCCCGGCATGGGGTCGATCAACGTGCACGCGTCGCTGCTTCCGAAGCTCCGTGGCGCGGCCCCGATCACGTGGGCGATCGTTCGCGGCCACGAGGAGACGGGAATCACCATCATGCGGATGGTCCGGGAGATGGACGCCGGCGCGATCATCCATCAGGTCGTCGAGCCGGTCCTTCCGGACGAGACGGGCTCGGAGCTGTCCATCCGCCTCTCGGAGATCGGCGCGGAGGCGATCGTCGAAGGCCTCGCGATCCTGTCGTCCGGCGCGGCCGAGGAGGTCGAGCAGGACCACTCGCTCGCCACCTTCGCACCCAAGGTGGACCGCGCGTCGGCGCGCATCGACTGGAGCGCGTCCGCGCGGGACGTCGGCTTCCTGGTTCGCGGGATGGACACGACGCCGGGTGCTTGGACGACCCTCGACGGCCAGCCGGTGAAGCTCTTCCGGCCGTCGGTGGACGATCTCGGAGTGGCCTCGGGCTCCGAGCCCGCCGGTACCGTCGTGGCCGCCGATTCGGAGAACGGGCTCGTCGTCCAGACGGGAGACGGCGAGGTGGGGTTTGCGGAGGTGCAGCCTCCGGGTGGACGCCGCATGAGCGTCGTCGATTGGATCAACGGGCGCCGCATCGAGGCCGGAAAGCGGTTCGAGTGAGCGCGCCCGGCCCGGCCGAGAGCGGACGCCGGCTGCCCCGGCTCCACGCAGTCACGGACGACGAGGTGCTCGCGACACCGGGATGGGTGGAGCGGGCCACAGCCGCCCTCGGGGCCGGCGGAGCGGACCTCGCCCTGCACCTGCGCGGCCCGCACACGGATCCCGGGCGGTTGGTCGACCTGCTCGACACACTCTTGGAGCCTGCGTCGTCGAGCGGCGCACTCCTGCTGGTCAACGACCGGGTGGACGTCGCCCTGGTCGGCGGCGCGCGCGGCGTGCACCTGGGCGAGAGGTCGCTCCCGGCCGAGCGGGCGCGGGCGCTGTTGGGGAAGGACGCGTGGATCGGCGTCTCGTGTCATGATGCATCGGAGGCGCGGGGTCCGGCCGCCGAGGGCGCAGACTACGTCTTTCTGGGTACCATCCATCCCACGGCCACGCATCCCGGTGCGGTCGGGCTCGGCCTCGACGCCGTCCGACGTGCGGTCGCCGTTGGAGGTGAGCCGCCGCTCATCGGGATCGGCGGCATCGGGCTGGAGAAGGCTCCGGGCGTGGTCGCCGCGGGCGCCTACGGGGTCGCTGCCATCCGCGGGATCTGGCGAGCAGAAGACCCCGCCGAGGCCGTGACGCAGTACCTTGAAGGCCTCTCCGGTCAGGGAGAAGAAACGTGGAAGCGACGGAAACCATTCATATCCGCTTGAACGGCAAGGAACGTGAGCTCGACGCGGGTCACACGCTGACCTCGCTCCTCGAGTCGCTGGACCTGCATCCCGGCATGATCGTGGTCGAGCTGAACCGCGAGATCGTCGATCGGGACCGGTACGGCGAGGTGGGGGTGTCGGACGGGGACACGATCGAGCTCGTCCACTTCGTGGGTGGAGGTTGAGATGACGGAGGCAGGGGCCACGCTCGAGGCTGCCCGTTCGCTGGACGGGCCATTGGTCGTCGGGGGTGTGGAATTCACGTCGCGACTGATCGTCGGGACGGGCAAGTACGAGACCAATGGCGTCATGGTCGATGCCATCCGCGCCTCGGGTGCGGAGATGGTCACCGTCGCCGTGCGCCGGGTCGACTTGGATCGGACGAAGGAGGAGGGCATCCTCCACCACCTCGATCCCGACGAGTTCTTCCTGCTGCCCAACACCGCCGGATGCTACTCGGCGGAGGACGCGATCCGCTACGCGCGCCTGGGCAGGGCTGCCGGCTTCACCGAGTTCATCAAGCTCGAGGTGATCGGGGACGAGAAGACGCTCCTCCCCGACGTGCAGGCCACGCTCGAGGCCGCCAGGACGCTGGCCGACGAGGGCTTCAAGGTCATGGCGTACACGAACGACGACCTCATCACCGCGCTGCGGCTGGAGGACGCGGGGTGCGCCGCCGTCATGCCCCTCGCCAGCCCCATCGGAAGCGGGCTGGGCGTCGTGAATCCGTATTTCATTCGTGAGATCAAGCGGCGGCTCTCGGTGCCGGTCATCGTCGACGCCGGCGTCGGCACCGCCTCGGACGCGTGCGTCACGATGGAGCAGGGCGTCGACGGCATCCTCATGAACACCGCGCTGGCCGCGGCGGATGACCCGGTTAGGATGGCCCACGCCATGAGGCTCGCGACCGTCTCGGGCAGGCTCGCCTTCCTCGCGGGGCGTATGCCGTCGCGCGAGATCGCGGTTCCGTCGTCGCCGACCCGCGGGATGCTGGACTGAAGGGACCGAGTCCGGGCCGCAGGGTCGCGCTGGAGGCCCGTCGCCAGGCCGAACGGGGCAGGCGCCTCGACCGCGCCTTCAACGAGGGCGCCGCCGGGCTCGATGCTCAGGAGCGCGGGTTCGCACACGAGCTCACGTACGGCACCACCCGACTCCGCGGTCGGCTGGACTACCTATTGGCTCGCCACGTCCATCGCGGTCTCGACTCGCTCGACGCCGCGGCGCTGGAGGTGCTGCGCCTCGGTGCGTATCAGCTTCTGTACATGGGCAGCGTGCCTGCATACGCCGCGGTGTCGCAGAGCGTGGACCAGGCGCGCGAGGACGTCGGCGCCGGTGTAGCCGGACTCGTGAACGCGGTGCTGCGGAAGGTCGATGCGGACGGGGACGGCGCCGAGCGCTTCCCCTCGTTCGAGCGTGAGCCGGCGGACTTCCTCGCATCGTGGGGCTCGCATCCGAGGTGGCTCGTGGACCGTTGGCTCGGCCGCTGGAGCGCGGATTCGGTCCGGTCGCTGATCGAGGCCGACAACCTCCGCCCCTCGACGTGCGTCGTACCTCTGGAAATGGAGCCGACCGACGCGGTGTCGCGACTGGCCGAGGAGGGCACGCCGGCGGAAGTCGTCGGTGATGGGACGCGGTGCGTCCGTCTCGGGCCGGGCGTCTCACCTCGGGACGTATTCACGGTGCTCCCGCGTGCGATCGCCCAGGATCCGGCGGCGCATCTGGTGTCTTGCTACGCGGATGTTCCCAAGGGCACGAAGGTTGCAGACCTTTGTGCTGCCCCGGGTGGAAAGGCGATCGCGGTGGCGGATCGCCCTTCCTGCATTCTCGCCATCGACCGATCGGAAGCGCGCCTACGCATGGTGAAGGAGAACGCCGACCGCACCCGACGTGACGTCGGGCTCGCCGTCGCCGATGCCCGGCGGCCGCCCCTGAGAGCCGTGGATGTCGTCCTCCTGGACGCACCTTGTACCGGGACCGGCACGCTGGCCCGACGGCCGGACGCGCGTTGGCGTTTGAAAGCGGGCTCCGTCACCGAGATGGCGGCCCTGCAGTCCGAGATGCTCGCGGCGGCCGCCGATGCGGTGTCGCCCGGCGGCCTGCTGGTCTACTCCACCTGTACGTTGGAGCCGGAGGAGAACGAAGAGCAGGTCGATGCGTTCCTCGCCATGCGCCGCGACTTCACCATCGAGCCCACGGACGCCGTGCCGGGACAGTACCTCGACGACCGCGGCTGCCTCGCAGTGCGGCCTCAGGACACCGGTTTCGACGGCGCCTTCGCGGCGCGGATGCGGAGGGCTTCGTGAAGCTCGGGGGCTCCCTCGAGCGGCGGCGTGGTCGCCGGCGCCCGCCGACCGGTGGAGGGGAGCGGGGGGGCGGCTTCCGCACCTTCGAACCGACGGGCAAGCTCGCCCTGACGATTGTCGGGGTGATCGTGTTCGGCTGGCTGATCGGATATGTGATCGCGACTCAGCTGCTTTTTCCCGCCCCGCCGCCGCCCGGAGACCTGTACCCGGTCCCCGATGTGCGTGGGATGGGCGTCGCCAACGCGACGGAGCGCCTGGAAGGGATCGGCCTCCAACTCGGTGAGATCGATTCTCTGCTGCATCCGAGCGTAGCCGAAGGGCTCATCCTGGGGCAGTCGCCGCTTCCCGGGCAGGTCGCTCGTCCGGACACGCCCGTCCGGGTGACCGTCAGCATGGGGCCCCAGACCCGTTCGGTGCCCGACGTGCGGTCGCTAGAGGCGGAGCGCGCGAGGACGGTGCTGGAGACGAGCGGCTTCGTCGTCGCGATGGATACGATGGAGTCGGAGGTCGAGCGCGGTCGGGTGATCGACGTCTTCCCTCCGCCCGACAGCGTGATCCCCCTTCCGTCCGAGGTTCGGCTCGTGGTGAGCACCGGCCCGCCGGTCGTCGTGATGCCGTTCGTGCTCGGGATGCAGGAAGAAGACGCCCGGACCCTTCTGGACAGCCTGGGGCTGGTCGTCACAGAGGTCGAGCCGGTCTTTCGCTTCGGCCGCGATCAAGGCATCGTGGTCCAGCAAGAGCCCGCCTCCGACACCGAGTTGGAGCGTGGGACGGGCGTGCGGCTCCAGGTGGGCCGGAGAGGCTCGTCCGCAGGGAACAATGAGCCCCGTGAGCCGTAGCATTCCGGGCGTTCCAACCTGAGCCGCCAGCCCGCCCAAACGTGCCGATGAAACGTATCGTCCGCTCCCCCTACTTGTGGGTCATTGTCCTCGTGCTGGCCGTGGTCGGGTATGCCTACACGGCTCGCGATCGATACCGGCAGGCAGCGATCCTCGCGGGATCGCAGGCGCCGGATTTCGAGTACCCCTCGCTGAAGGGCGACGAGTTGGCCCTGTCCGACTACTGGGACGACCACGTCGTGCTCGTGAACATCTGGGCGACGTGGTGCCTCCCGTGCAGGGAGGAAATGCCGTCGATGCAGCGTCTCTACGAAGAGATGGGGAACGAGAACTTCGAGATCCTCGCCGTGAGCGTGGACGCGCCGCAGGGAGAGGTCGACGCGAGCGGTTACCCGGGAGGGGACCTCGGGGCCTTCGCCCACGAGTACGGCTTGACCTTCCCCATCCTGCACGACCCCTCGGGCCGCATCCGGCAGGCGTATCAGACGACGGGCGTCCCGGAGTCGTTCGTGGTCGCGAAGGGTGGCACGATCTACAAGAAGATGGCCGGCCCCACGGAGTGGGATCTCCCCGTCAATCAGGAGCTCATTCGCCGGCTCCTGGGTAGCTAGCGCCCAGGCCCATGGCCCGAGTGCCGAGCGCGCTGTTGCGGAACTGGCAGTTGAAGCTCTCTGCGCTCGGACTGTCCATCTTCCTCTGGGCGCTGGTCCAGACCGAGCCGCTGAGCGAGGAGACCTTCTCGTCGGTTCCGGTGGTGGTCGAGGTCTTGGACACCGCGTGGAGCCTGGCGGCGGATCCGGACCCCGAGACCGTCGAGCTCCGCCTCGGGGGGCCGGCCAGGGAGATCATCCGACTCGTCCGCGACGGGACCACCGTGCGGGTGCCGATCACCGCGGTCAGCTCGCGGGATACGGTCGTCACGCTCCAACGGGAGTGGGTCGAGCTCGGGCAGCGGGCGGGCCTGACGGTCGAGTCGCTCTCTCCACCGACGCTCACGCTGTCGTTCGAGCCGGCGATGACGAAGGCGGTTCCGATCTCCCGGCGCGTTCAGGGGCAGCTGCCGCCGGACCTGGCTTTCTCCGCCGACCTGCGGGTGGATCCGGAGGCCGCGGAGGTTCGAGGGCCCGAGAGCCGGGTCGCGGGCCTCGACTCGATTCCGCTCGCGCCCCTCGACCTGAGTCGCATCCGCGACTCGGAGATCGTGACGCTCGCCATTGACACGAGCGGGCTGGGTGGGGCATCCGTGACGCCTCCGGACGCCATGGTCGGCGTTCGCGTGGAGCCGAGAATCGAACGGACGTTGGACAACCGGCCCGTGCGCGTGAACGTGCCCGAGCCGGGCATCGAGCTGCGCGTCGAGCCGGCTTCGGTCCGTGTGCAGCTCTCCGGTGCCCGTTCGCTCGTCACGACCATGGATCTGACGCTGCTCCGGGTGTCCGTCCCCGCCGCTTCGCTGGCCGGTATGATCCCGGGTGAGGAGCGCCGGGTTCCTATCCGGATCGACGGTGTGCCTCGGCTCGTCACCGCGCGCTCCTCGACCGACGCGGTCACGGTCGTTCGGACGATGGCTCCGTCGGGCGGCGTGCCACGGGATCCTTCGTGAAGGCGGCGGGCCCCCGCATCCTCGGGTTGGAGACTTCGTGCGACGAGACGTCCGCTGCGGTCCTGTCGGGCGACCTCCGTATCCTCGGACACGTGATCCTCTCGCAGGACGTTCACGAGGTGTACGGTGGCGTGGTGCCCGAGCTCGCGGCGAGAGCGCACCTGCAGAAGGTCGACGCCGTCGTCGACGAGGCGCTTACGCAGGCGGGCATCGGCCTCGACGAGATCGACGTATTCGGGGTCACGGCCGGACCGGGACTGATCGGGGCGCTTCTCGTGGGAGTGTGCTGGACCAAGGCCGTCGCGTACGGGCTCGATCGACCCTGGGTGCCGGTCCACCACATGGAGGCGCATCTCTTTGCGCCGTCGCTGGAGCATCCGGAGGCCGAGCCTCCGTTCGTGGCGCTGCTGGTGTCGGGAGGGCATACGCTCCTCCTGCACGCGACCGAATGGGGTGAGTACCGCTTGCTGGGGCAGACCCGCGACGATGCCGCGGGCGAGGCCTTCGACAAGGTCGCCAAGCTCCTGGACCTCCCCTATCCGGGTGGGCCGGTCATCGAGCGGCTCGCGGCCTCCGGAGACCCCGGTCGTCACGAGCTTCCTCGCCCGATGTTGGCGCGCAGCCAGCGGCCGACGGATCCGGGCTACTACGACTTCTCCTTCAGCGGTCTGAAGACCGCCGCCGTGCAGCTCGCGCAAGGGCTGGAGGCCGATGGGGTCCTGGATGAGGAGCGGCCGCACGTGGCTGCCGCTTTCCAGGCCGCCGCCGTGGACGTGCTCGCCTCGAAGACGATGCGTGCCGTCGAGGAGACGGGGTGCGCGCGGGTGCTGCTCGGCGGTGGCGTGAGCGCGAACAAGGCGCTGCGCAAAGACATCGCCGAGCGATTGGGAGACGAGGGCGAGGTCTTCCACTCCACGCCTCGCCTGGCCCTCGACAACGGGGCCATGGTGGCGCGAGCAGCCCGCTTCCGGTTCGACCGCGGGGAAGTCGCCTCCGCCGATGCGTCCGCTTCGGCGGGGCTCCCGTTTCCCGGTCTCGCGACGAGGGTGGCGTGACGACGGATCTCCGGGGTGCGGGTTCCGGTAGCAAGCGCGACGCCTGACTCCTGGAACGCCATGTATCCGAACCTTTTCGAGCTGCCCGAGTGGCTCCCGATCCTGGGAGGTGAGCCCATCACCTCGTTCGGGGTCCTCATGTTGCTCTCCTTCCTCACCGGCGGGTACGTCTTGCGCTCGGAGCTGGGACGCATCGGTGAGGATCCGGAGAAGGCCTGGGACCTGGTCTTCATGGCGGTCATCGGCGGAATTCTGGGGGCCAAGGGCTATTACATCCTCCTGAACTACCCGCGGCTCGCCACCGATCCCGCGGGCCTCATCTTCTCGCGGGGCGGCCTGGTCTGGTACGGTGGGTTCGGGCTCGCCACCATCCTGGTGATCTGGGAGATCAAGCGCCGGAGACTTCCGCTCGCGAGAACCGCGGACGCCGCTGCGCCGGCGCTCGCGCTGGCATACGCGGTCGGGCGCATCGGCTGCTTCATGGTGGGCGACGATTGGGGCCGTCCTACCGACGCGTGGGTCGGGATCCGCTTTCCACAGGGGGCTCCGCCGACCCGGGTCGACATCATCGAGCAGCAGTTCGGCATCTCGGTCGATCCCGCCCTCGTCGAGAAGTACGGCCAGATCGTCCCCGTCCACCCGACCCAGCTCTACGAGGTCGGGCTCAGCACGCTGATCTTCTTCCTCCTGTGGCGTATCCGTCGCACGCCGCGTCCCCCCGGGTGGCTCTTCATGCTCTGGCTGGGCCTCGCGGGAACGGAGCGCTTCCTGGTCGAATTCCTGCGAGCGAAGGACGACCGCTTCTTCGGCCTTCTGACACTGGCTCAGATCATCAGCCTGGGCGTCGCCGCGGTCGGGGTCGTCGGCCTCGTCCGCCTCTCGGGCAAGTCGAAGTCCGAGGCGACCGTCAGCTAGATTCTTCCGATGCTCACCGTGCTCCACGCGTCGGACTTCCAATGCGGCCGCCCGTTCCGTCAGAACGCCGCCGAGGCCCTGGTGCGCTTTGCGGACGATCTCGGACCCGACGTCGTCGTCGTGTCCGGGGACCTGACGCAGCGGGCGAAGAAGCGCGAGTTCGCGCTCGTGAAGACGATCCTCCGGCGACTGCCGCAGGTGCCCTGCATCGTCACTCCGGGCAACCATGACGTGCCGCTCTTCCGTGTGTTCGAGCGTCTCGTCAACCCGTATCGCAACTGGCGAAGCGCCATCTCTCCCGACTTGAACACGGTCACCCGGCTCGAAGGGGTCACGTTCGTCGCGCTCAACTCCTCAGCGCCTCGTCGCGCCCTGGTGAACGGTCGCATCGACCCGTTCCAGATCGAGCTCGCACGCGACGCGTTCGCATCCGTGGGGCCCGCTGACATCCGTGCGCTGGTCATCCATCACCACTTCGTCCCGGTCCCCGACGGGACCGACGGGACTCCCCTGCCGCGAGCGGCCGAGCTGGTGGGAGCGTTCGAGGACATGGGCGTCGACTTCGTCCTGGGCGGACACGTCCATCAGACACACGTGACGACCTCCAGCGATCTGCTCGGTGAACGCGCGGTGCCCGGGATCCCGCTCATCGCGTGCGGCACCACGACGTCGTGGCGAGGCCGAGGCCCGGAGGCGGACCTGAACAGTCTGAACGTCGTGCGCGTGCACGAGGACGAGGTGGAGATCGTGCCGCACATTCTGGAACAGGAGGGCCGGGTTTTCGAGCCAAGGGCCCCGATCGTGCTGCCGCGCAGGACCGCATCGGGCACGTCGGGCGCGGCGGCGGGAGACGGCGGACGATGAGCCCGCGCTACGTTCGCAACGAGCCCGGCCCGAAGGAGAATGCGGTCGCGGCTCTCGCTTCGGGCTTTCTGGCGGTGGGTGTTGGGCTCGTCGTCTTCTACTTTGCCCGCCTCTTCCTCGCTCGCGACGCGGTCGCCGACGCCGGGGAGGTCGCGTCTCGCGATGACGAGTCGGTCGGGGAGTAGGATGACCCTGTGTAGAGCCCTGGGTGCGGGGCTCCTCGGAGTCGGCTGTCTCGTCGCCGTGCCCAACCCGGCGGCGTCGCAGATCCGGGGCCCCGAAGTCACCTCGGTGGAATTCGTCGGCAACGCCACCTTCCCGCGCGACTCGCTCCAGCGGGCCATTGCCACGTCCGAGACCGAGTGTCGCTCGTTCTGGCTCCAATGGGTCCTGCCCGTCTGTCCGTTCTTCGGATGGGGTCAGCGGCGCGCCGAGCTGAGAGACCGCGACGTCACCCTCGACGTGCAGCGCCTCATCCGCTGGTACCAGCTACGGGGATTCCGTGAGGTCGATGTCACATCGGCGACGGACGTGCGCGTGGCCGGTGCCGAGGGCGGTGAGCGGGTGATCTGGTCGACGTCGGGGCGGCCGCCGGTTCACGAGCCGATTCCGGAGGACGCAGCCGAGGTCGCTACGGTCCGCTTCACCATACAGGAGGGCCGCCCGATCATCGCCGACAGCATCGGCTACGTGACCCCCGAAGGGTTGGATGCGGGCGAGCTGCTCGACGGCCTGCCGATCCGGCCCGGAGATCGCTGGAACACGCTGGAGCTGGACGCGACCAGGGACACGCTCATCCGACGCCTCCGCAACGAGGGATATCCGTACGCCGACGTGCTGCGACAGACGCGACTGCCGAGCGAAGAGCCATACCACGCAGATGTGACTTTCGAGGTCGAGCCGGGCGTCTCGGCCCGCTACGGGCCGATCCGGGTCGAGGGGACCGACCGGCTCGACGAGTCGACGGTGCTCCGGACCCTCCCGTTCCGGAGTGGCGATCCGTATCGCCTGGATCAGCTCTTCGAGGGACAGGCGCGCCTCTTCGCTCTCCAGATCGTACGGAACGCGCGTGTCGCGCCCGACACGGCGACCATGGAGGCGCAGTCGGTTCCCGACTCCATCGTCCCGCTGTTCGTCCAGATCACGGAGGGAGACCCGTACCGGTTCCGTGGTGGCGTGGGGTTCAATACTGCAGAATGCATCAATACCGAGGCGCGCTGGACGAGTCGCAACTTCTTCGGCGGAGGGCGTGTCCTGCAGCCGCGGGCTCGCCTCGCGAACATCACCGCGCCCTGCGGCAGCGACAGCGGACAGGGCCAGTTTGCCGACCTGACCTGGCTGGCCGCGATCGACTTTTCGCAGCCGTGGATCTTCTCGACCCGAAACCGCTTCAACGCATCCATCTTCGCGGAGCGTCAGAGCGTCCCGGACATCTTCATCCGACGCGCGTACGGTCTCGACCTCTC
>JASFUR010000008.1:0-21504 GCA_050050215.1 Gemmatimonadota bacterium | reverse complement strand
GATCGCCGCCTGGGGCACCACCAGGTACCGCTCACCTTCGAACGTGATCTCCACCGAGGCGCGCCGGAAGAAGATGGCGTAGTCGCCAATGCGGGCCTGCAGGGGCACGTAGCGCGGCTCGGGGGCCCCGATCTTCCAGGGCTCCTCGTCGAGCTCGGTCGGAGCCGACACCGCGTTGCCCGGGCCGGTCGCCACCACCTTGCCGCCCTGGACGGCCTGGCTGTCCACGGCGGTGGCGGGCAGGTAGAGGCCGACCTTCGTGCGATCCTCACCCTCCTCGGGCTGGATCAGCACGCGGTCGCCTACGACGATGAGACGCTTCCTGGGCTCCGACATGTCGCTAAGCTCGTGCCTCCGAGGCGATTGCACAAAGGGGACGGATCATTAGACTCCTCCCGCCATGATCGATCTACTGAAGGAACCGTGGCCCTGGTACGTGGCCGGTCCGCTCATCGGGCTCGTCGTCCCGTTCGTGTACTGGTACGGCGGCCGGAAGTGGGGTGTCTCGCAGAGCCTCCAGCACATGTGCGCGGCGCTCCTGCCGCGCCGCATCGAGTACCTCAGCTACGACTGGTGGAAGCGGGGCGCATGGAGCCTGGCGATGGCCGCCGGGACCGTGCTCGGCGGCTACGTAGGCGGGCGTATCCTCTCGAGCCCGGACCACGTGGTCGCGATCTCGGAGGCAACCCGCGGAGATCTCGCGGCGTTCGGCATACGCGACTTCAGCGGGATGGTGCCGTCCGACGTGTTCTCGTTCGAGATGCTGCTGACGCCGGCCGGCTTCGTCATCGTCGTGGTCGGCGGCTTCCTCGTCGGGTTCGGGGCGCGCTATGCGAACGGATGCACCTCGGGCCACGCGATCTCGGGTCTGGCGAACCTCCAGCCGTCTTCGCTGCTGGCGGTCGTCGGCTTCTTCATCGGCGGCCTGATCTCGGCGCACTTCCTCCTCCCCCTCCTCCTCGGATGACGCAGGACGCGGCCACCGCGGAAGCGGTCCAGGATCGGCAGTCCGGTCGCGGATCGCTCATTCCGTACTTCCTTGTCGGATGCTACCTGGGCATCGTCTTCATCAAGTCCGAGGTCGCATCCTGGTTCCGGATCCAGGAGATGTTCCGATTCCAGGCTATCCACATGTATGGCGTCATCGGGGGCGCCGTGCTCGTGGCCGCCCTCGGGACGTGGCTGCTCAAGCGCACCCGAGCGCGCACGGTATTCGGGGAGGAGATCGCCTTTCCCGAGCCCTCGGAAGGACGCCCGTCCACGCAACACATCCTGGGAGGCGTCTGTTTCGGGCTCGGCTGGGGACTCACGGGCGCATGCCCGGGCCCCATCTACGCTCTGATCGGGTCCGGCCTTCCGATCATGCTCGTGGCGCTGGTCGGAGCACTCGCCGGGGCGTGGGTGTACGGCTTGCTGCGCCCGAGACTCCCACACTAGAGGACTCCGTTGCGACTCCCCGTATTCACCTGGCTGTTCCTGTCCGCCGCCCTCCCTCTCTCCGCTCAGGGTACGCCGCCGGCGCATTGGGCCGAGCTCGAGTTGGCGCGCACGGCCACCTGTGCGGACGTGCTCTCCCGGCTCGAGACGCTGGACACGCAGCTGGCTCCGTTGGCGGCCCGGGCACAGCGACTCCTAGCGATCGGCGGAGCCATCGACATCGAGGAGTCGTCCATCGTCGACTCCCTCGACACGGCCGATCCCCTCGAGGCCGCGGTTCGCGACTGGTTCGTCGCCGACCAGCAGCTCGCGCAGCAGTACCTGGCCGAGGAGAGCCAGGCGATCCTCGATCAGCGTGCCGCGGCCCGGAAGGCGATCCAGGATCGCGTGGCCCAGGCGCTCGACGAGATGCAGGCACAGGCTGATTCTGTCATGGAGCCGACCGGCACCTTGCAGCAAGACGCGGTCGGGTGCAGCGGTGTCCTCCTCATACGCAGCGCCGCGGTGGAAGCGTGCGGCAGACTACAGAGCCGAGTCTGCCAGGCCGCGCGAGACAGCACGGTCGACTCCCCGTTTCGCTTCGTGCCCTCGGCCGAGGATCTGTGGTACCGCGAGGAACTTCGCCCCTGGACCGCCCCGGGCCCGATGCGGGTGACCCCGCAGGGCCAGCTCTCCGGCGCGAGGACCGTCGGCGACACCAGAATCGGCAACGTCGTGATCAGCGTAGCACTGAACCCCATGCTACAGGCCCGCGAGAACCTCACCGCAGAGGAAGCCGCCGTCCTGGACTCGATCAACGCGCCGCTGGGCATCCGGAACACCCATCCGAACGTCGCGTTCGTGCCGGCGCTGGCCATCCAGGCGGCGCTTCCGCACGCGCTGGGCGACGAGACCGGCTACGTGGTGCACTTCGGCGCTCCAGAGGACGCCGACGTGGTATGGGCGGCCCCGGCCGACACCGGGGACCCCATCGTCGGCAACGTCGCGCTGGCGCCCGAACACGTCGCGCGACTGGCGCGGGGCGAGGCCCTGACGCTGACCGCGGTTCGGGCGGAAGAGGACGGAGAGAACCAAGGCGTCTTCTCGGTTCAGCTGACCGCGGTGAACCAGGCCTCGCGCGTGCAGTCGCTACTCGCCTACATGGCGCAACAGCTCTCGTCGGACCTTGAGCGGCTGATGCCACCCGGGACGTCCGACGCACCAGTCGACTCCGCCGCGCCCGCGACCGACCCTGGCCTGAACTAGGCACCCCCGGCACATTGCCCGGACCGTCGGTCTCGTATCACTGGAGTCGTATCATGCGTCGTCACCTGCTCTTCGTCGGCTGTCTGAGCCTCGCCTTCGCCGTCCCCGCCAGCGCCCAGGAGGGGCCCGACACGAGCTTCCCTCCGAGCTTCGACGAGCCGATGCCCCTGTACATCGGCAAGACGCTCGGCAGCTATACCCGCCCGATCACGACGACGTCCGACGAGGCTCAGCAGTACTTCGATCAGGGGGTCCAGCTGCTCTATTCGTTCACGCCGCTCGACGCGGCGCGCTCGTTCCGCGAGGCCTGGAAGCGCGACCCCGAGTGTGCGATGTGCTACTTCGGCGAGGCGTGGTCCTGGGGTTCGTATCTCAACGGGCCCATGACGGCGGCCGACGCGCCCCGGGCCTATACGGCGATCCAGAAGGCCGTGTCTCTAGCCCGGGACGGACACGCGACCCCGGTCGAGCGCGCGATGATCGATGCGATGGCGGTCCGGTACGAGCCCACGCACGATCCGGACCACCGGAGGGAGCTCGACGAAGCATGGGCGGAGGCCATCAACGAAGTCTACCGGGAGTTCCCGCACGACCTGGACGTCGGCTTCCTCGCCGGCGAGTCCCTCATGCTCCTACAGCCCCGCCGCGGCTATTGGGACATCGAGAACCCGGAGGTGCAGGAGATCCACCGGGTCCTCGAGTCCGTGCTCGCTCAGGACATCAAGCACCCCGGTGCCTGCCACCTGTACGTGCACGCGACCGAGCCGACGACCCGGCCCGACAAAGCCGAGGCCTGCGCCCAGTACCTCGGCGCATCGATCCCCGGGGCCAGTCACATCCAGCACATGCCCTCACATACCTGGAATCGCGTGGGCCGCTGGGCCGACGCGGTCCGCTCGAACATGCACGCGTGGCGCTCCGACGTCGCCGCCGCGTACGACGAGGGCTTCGCGATCTACCCGTCGCACAACGTCCAGATGCTGCTCTTCGCCGCCTCCAACGACGGCCAGGGCGCCGTCGCGATCGAAGCGGCGCGGGAGTACACGCGGCTGATGAGCGGCGACAACTCGTACGAGGTCCTCACGCGCCTGCGGTTCCGCAAGTTCGAGGACATCATGGCGATGGACACGCCGCCCGAGGGTCCGATCGTGCGCGGCTTCTGGGACTTCGGTAAGGGCTACGCCGCCCTGCGTCTCGGGGACGAGGGCACCGCCCGCTGGTACCTCCACCGGGTGAACACCGCCATCGAGGAGACTCCGGAGGACATCAACTTCCGGGGCCACTCGACCGCGGAGCTGCTGGGCATCGTCGGTCGCATCCTCGAGGCGGAGATCCTCCGCGAGGACGGAGACGTCGACGCGGCGATCGATCTGTTGGACGAGGCCGTGGAGATCGAGGACGGCCTCCGCTACGACGAGCCCGAGCCCCTCAACTTCTCGGCCCGCCAATGGCTGGGAGACGCGCTACACGAAGCCGGACAGTACGCCGAGGCCGCGGAGGTCTTCGAGGCCGAGTTGGCCGATCATCCGCACAACGGCTGGTCGCTATTCGGGCTCGAGCGCGAACTGCGGGCACAGGGAAGGGATGCCGAGGCCGACGGGGTCCATGAGCAGTTCGAGGAAGCCTGGGATCGCGCCGACCTGTTCCTGAGGTCGCCGATTCCCTGAACGACGCGGCGGGCCACGGTGGCCAGCCGCCGCGCAGATCCCTGAGGGTGCGCCCTCGGCGTGCCCCGCTCAGTCGCGCCTGATGATCCCCGGCGACGAGGGCTCGTGGGCGGCTTTCTCGCGGAAGCGCTGCGCCATTCGCTGGCCCCCGAGGCCGAGGAGCGCCAGAACCAGGAACGCGCCGAAGTACTTGAGCTCCTGAAGCATGCCGCCGACCAACACGCCCGCTCTCTGGTCTTCGGGGCGGACCTGTCGCATGGCGAGCACATCCAGAGCGAACGTGACCATCGCGAGAATCAGGATCACCGCACCCAGCAGGCTGAGCAGCGCCGAGATCCGGACACCCCTGCCCTGCCCCTGCCAATAGGCGGTGGCCATCCCGAGAACGAGGCCGAGCACGGGCGTCTGCAGATAGCCGGCCATGAGGCCGAGGAAGCCATAGCGCCATCCGAGGTCCGTGAAGCGCGGCGGCCAAACCGTCGTCGCGAGATCGGAGATCGGCGAGAGCACGAGCGTCGCGGCGAAGACGTACAGGCCCAGGACGACGAGAGGCGAGACGGACGAGCTTCGGTTCATGGCCTCGATGGGGTTCGGCAGGAGGGCGCTTCAGGCGCGCGGAGTCTACGGAAAGAAGAAGCGGAGCGCGAGGGACTCGCGCTCCGCTTCCACACCTGCAGGGGGGGTTGTGCCTGACTACGCCTCGGGCAGCATGACCTTCCGTCGCCATGTGACGACGAGGAGCATCAGCAGGCCCGAGCCGATCAGGAGGAACGCCCCCGGCTCCGGAACGGAGGTGGCGGTCTGGATCAGGAACTCCTGACCATCGTACCCCTCGGCCCCCGACAGCACGTACCAACCGTCGCCGACGGAGCTGTAGTTGGAGTTGGCGTTCGTGATGAATGTGGCACGTAGCAGATCGGTCTCGCTTCCCGCACTGGCGAGACCCGTCTGGCTCGACGTCAGCTCCCAGATCGCGGCGTGCAGGCCTGACCAGACGGTCCGCTTGTCCGTGCCGTAGTCCTCCCAGGACGCGAAGAGTGACGACAGGTACGCGGCCTTCTGGTACGTCGCGTACGAGCCCGCGCCTGTGCCGAGGCGCGTGTTGCCCATGTCGGCGTCGGTCTGACCCGAGGCCAGCGAGGTCGCGTTGACCACCTGGCTGCCCGCGTGATGGAGGTAGTCGACGCAGTAGATGCTGAAGCTCGGCGTCGTCGGCTCCATGAACCGGGCCAGATACGGTCCGAGGTAGACACCACCCCAGGTGGCGACGACCGCGTCGCCCTTCCCGACCCAGTCCAGGTACTCGGTGTCGGACGGCACGGGAGCCAGCTGAGCCGACGCGACGGCCGGCTGCGCGAGGAACACCGCGCTGAGGGCGATCAGGAGAAGACGCTTCATTTAGCTTCCTTTCTATTGCGAGCCGAACCCGCGTGCAATTCAACGCGGTAACCATATCGCAACCGGTGTGCCGACTTCCGGCACACGTGGAGGCTCGGACGTCCGACACCGTCGACGAGACGCATAAACGACGTTTGCACAACAACTTACGTCTCCGGCATCGCCTCGCCTCAGATGCGCTCGGGCGGCCCCGGACAGGGCGACTGTAAACAAATGAATCATCCCTGTTGCACGCGTCCCACACCGGATTGCTGTCCGCGCACCACGGACGAACACATCCACGGGAACACAAGGATTTTCTTTCGACTATCAGATCGGGACCCACAGAAAGGACCACCGAGATGCCGTACTACGAATACAGATGTGGCGCCAACGGGCGGACGCTCGAGGTCCGTCACGGAATGGCCGAGCGACTCGAGACATGGGGTGATCTCGCCGCCCGCGCAGGCGTCGACTCGGGCGACACGCCCCCCGATACACCGGTGGAGCGACTCCTCAGCGCTCCGGTCCCCCTGACCTCGTCCAGCTCGGACTCGGGCCCCGACTTCCCGGGATGCGGTGCGGGTTGCGCGTGCGTGCCGCAGGGCTGATCACACCCGACCCCGGCTCGGGGGACTAGCCGATCTTCTCCAGCATCGAGCGAGCGCTGCCGGTCCATCCGTCGTCGGTGTCGTACTCCGCGAGAAAGCGGGTCAGATAGTCCCTGGCGACCTCGAAGTCGCCACGCTCGAAGCGCGCCGCCCCCGCGTGGTAGAGCGCCATGTAGTGATTCGGCCAGAACTCGACCACGAGCTCCATGAGGGGCCCGGCCGCGATATCGTCTCCGGCGTCCGCGGCGGGATGCCCCACCTGGAAGACGACACCGGCCGCCTGATAACGCCGCTCGGGCGGGAGGTCCTCGATGACCTCGCGCGCCTGGTCGATCCGACCGGCGAGCGCGTAGCAGGCAGCCTTGTGCATGTCACCGTCGGGACTCGGTGGGGCCGGCTGCCAGCCCATGTAGGTGTCGACCTCGACGGCGTTGCAGTGGGATCGTACCATCGCGAGCCAAGCGGCTCCGTCCGAGGCCTCGAACCGAGGCGTTCCCGGCCGGGGGGATACGACCGGCTCGACGCCGACCGCGGCCTGCGGGGGGTCGTTGAATGCGAGTCCTGCCAGCCCGGTGATCGAGAAGAACGACACCGCGGCGATGAGGACCAGCTCGGATCGCTCGAGCTTATCGAGCACTTTCTGCCTCCCATCGGAACCAGGTTTCCCCCCCGGGACACCCAGAAACGACGTGCGTACGCCATTGCGTTGCACATCGCACCTTCAAGGGTGCAAGCGGCGTACCAGCGGGGTCCCGTCGTTGGAGGCCGTGGCGCTCCCGCGTCCGGGACGCTTCGAGCGCGCCCCGGGAGTCGCTAGGAAACCAGCGGGGCAGGGGCCGGCGCGGCGCCTCCGGAGTCGCTCAGCGCCCTGACGAGGCGCGGGAGGACGACGAGCGTCATCGTAGCCGCCGTGGCCGTTCCGAGAATCACGGCGAGCCCGAACCGCTGCGTGGGCGGAAAGCTGGACAGCATGAAGATGCCGAAGCCGGCCGAGATGATGCCCGTGGCTCCGAGCACCGGCCCGCTGATCTGCGCGACTGCGAGCCTCCACGGAGCGTCGTGCTGCTCGCCCTCGAGACGCCTCGCTCTGACGACCAGGTGGATCATCGAGTCCGCGCCCATCGCGAGCGCGACGTTCGCCGCCGGTGAGGTGATGATGTCGATCGCGATGCCGAGCAGGCCGAATGTGCCCAGCACCACCACGGGGATCCCCGCGAGACAGACCCACATCTCCAGGGCCGTGGGCGTCGACCGCGATACGATCAGCGCGACGAAGAGGAAGAGCACGAGAAGACCGCCGATCCCGATCTGCAGGCTCGACGCGATGAGCCGTCCGAGCTGAGCCTGCAGGTCGTAGAGCCCCGCGACGACGACCGGCTCCAGGTCGGCATCCTCCACGTACCTGCGCATGCGGTCCATGACCGCCTCCCGGGACACCTGCTCCGCCCGAGATTCGCGCATGCGAAGGAGATAGTGCGCCTGGTCTCGCTCGGCGGTCGCGAATCCGAGTCCGACCTCGCCCAGCTGCGGGCTCGAGGCCATGTCGAGAAGGGTGGGCACCGGCAGGAGGCTGGCCAGCGGGAGCGTACGGGCGTGGCCGATCAGCACGCTGGGCGAGATGACGACGCCGACCGCGGAGTCCGCCTCGAGCGACTCCTGGAGCGTCCCCAACCTCGAAAAGACGGCCGGCTGGTCGATACGCTGGCCGTCCGGATCGGACACGACCAGATCCAACGTGCTACTGCCGCCGTCGCGGTCGATCTGTTCGAGCCCCTCGCGGAGCTCACTCCCTTCGGCGAAGTACGTGAGAAGACCCGGGTCCGTGTCGACGCGCATCACCCCGAAGCCGGCGACGGCCACGACCGCAACCGTGCAGGCGAGCACGAGCCCGCGGTGTCCGCTCGCCAGGCCGGTGGCGTAGCCTCCCGCCCGGGGCGCCCGCACCTTCGCCCAGCGGGCGAGGAACGCCGGATACACCGAGTAGGCGACGAGCAGAGCAGCGAGCGAGCCCACCGCCCCGGCCATACCGAGCTGGCGGAGGGGTCGCGCCGTGGCGATCAGGAGGCTGAGGAAGCCCAGGACCGTGGTCGCCATGCTCCAGAACGAACCCTCGAGCGTATCCCTGATCCCCACCGTGAGGGCTTCCCCGCGATCGTCGTGCTCCGTGGCGGCCCTCCTCCAGTTCGCGGTCAGGAACACCACGTGGGAGAGGGTGAGCACGAAGACGATGGTCACGAGGTTGGCCGTGAGCAGTCCAATGCCCGAGCCCGCGATCTGCACCACGAGGAGCGTGACGCTCACCGCCACGAAGCAGGTGGAGAGCGTCCCGACGACAATGGCCGGATCACGGTACACGATGGCGCCGATGAGGCCGAACACGAGCACCGCCGCGAGGCTGAACACGACGAGATCGCGGTAGAGGCTGCGCCGGATGAGCTCCACGATGACCGGCACTCCCGACATCACGATCTGGACCTCGGGCGCGCGATGGGCCTCGACGACGGCTTCCAGCCGGGGAACGAGGACCTCCGGGTCCGTATCGTCCGCCTGGAGGATGATGTTGGTCGCCGCGGAATCCGGCGTCAGCAGAAGTCGCTGGAAGAGCGGGCTCCGTGTCGGGTCATCGGACCCGATGCTGTATCCGCCCGTGATCCCCTCGACCTCGAGAAGGTCGGACGCCAACGCCGCCACCCGGGTCCGGTAGGCGGCCGTGTCACCGACGAGGTCCTCGACCCGCAAAATGATCTGCTCACCGTCGGGAAAGCGCTCGGACACCTGCCGCGACGCCATCATCTGCGGATCGTCGGGGGAGAAGAAGAACTCCCCCTCGACCTGCGGCGACAGGTCTACGAAGAGCGCTACGAGCGTGAGGCCGAGCGCCGCCAGCCCGCTCGCCAGCCAGGGGCCAGCGCGCGAAGTCCAGAGATTGCGGAGCATGGGCGACGCCGGTGGCGTCAGCGCACGCCCCTCAGAACCGTATCGTAGGTGCCCGCGGCGATCGCGACCGCCAGGTCATGCAGGAGCGCGTCCTCGATTCCAGCGATCTGGTCCGCGTTCACCTGGGGGTCGAAGTAGGCCTCTTCCCTGCTGTCGAGCGGCAACCGGTTCGGATCCCCGTCGAACTCTCCTCGCTGGAACGGCCCCGACTGATCCGACGAAGCCGTGAATCGCTCGACCTCGCGGCCGTCCACGTCGACGATGACGATATTCGCCTCCACGTAGTAGGAGAGCGTGCCGTCCTCGGTGTAGTAGGTGACCGTATCCATGGCCTCACCGTCCTGTGAGCGGCGAGGCGTCCCGGGCCGGGCCGGTAATGCGGGGATCACGGCCTCGTGCCGGTCACGATCGACGTCCTCCTCCACCGCGTCGATCCTGGACAGCGTGATGGTGGCGCCGAGGTCCGCACCGATCAGGTCCAGCGCCCTTCCCACGACGATCGGCGAGTTGGGAATCTGGCCGCGCAGCAGACCCCGCATCTCCCTGCGGAGAATGAGCGGATCCGCCATGGTCACGAACAATGGGGGCTGATTCCAGTGATCCAGCTGGAGCAGCTCGTCGAGCTGCACCTCGAAGTCGGGGCCCAGGTAGTTGCGGACGGCCTGCGAGGCGGTGACGGGCAGAACGGCCACCACGACGCTCCCCTCTTCCAGGGCGCGATTCTGGAGGTCGCGCACCTGGAGCACCACGTCGCGGGCCGGCGACGAACGGACGCCGAGGGCCTCCTGCGCTTTCGCATGCGCCGCCCTCGGATGCCCGTCGACGAGCTCGACCTCGGCCCACCGCGTGAGGAGCTGGGTCTCGGCGTCCAGCGACTCCTCGACCTGCAACCTGGCCGGCAGCAGGAAGGACTGGCGCGCCCCACGATAGAACTCCTGCGCGTCCAACCAGCGACCTTCTTCCTTCGCTTCGTCTCCGCGCACCATCTGCCATCCGATGGCGTTGTCGAAGATCGCCCGGCGAATCGTGCCGTAGTCGCTCGGTGGAACGATACGCAGACCGACCTGGCGCACCCGCGACAGCATCTGGTCCACGCCCTGATACAGCCTGGCGGCCGACACCGGATCGCCGCGGCGCTCGAGGTCGTCGGCATCGTCCATGGCGATCATGATCGCGGTGTCCCCGACGGCGAGGAGCCGATCGCGCGCTTCGGTCAACTCGGAATCGCTTTCCCAAGCCTCGGCGTAGCGGTACACGGCGTCCATGTACCGACCCTGGGACTGGAGCTCGATGCCATTGTTCAAATGATCCGTCGCCGACGTACAAGCGGCGAGGACGATAGCAGCGAGAATCAGGGTTGCCCGGCAGGTGCGGTGGGCGGCCATGGTCGATCTCCCGAATCGATTCGGATGGTCGCTTTGTAAGCTAGTCCGCGAACCCTGCGGAGTCATGGATTTTTTTTTGGGCGGGCACGAAGAACCGTTGGCCACCCCCCAGAGTCGCTAGAGCACGACGCCGACCAGGAGGTTCAGCACCGCGAGGCCGACGCTGCCCCACAGCGCCGAGCCGAAGCCCTTCACACTGAAGCCCGGGACGAAGGCCGCAGCCAGCATCAGCATCAACGCGTTCACCACGAAGAGGAACAGGCCGAGCGTGAGCACCGTGACGGGGAGCGTCAACAGGACGACCAGCGGCCTGACGAGCGCGTTGGCCAGGCCGAGCACGAGCGCACCGAATACGGCCGCCTTGGCATCCCGCACTTCGATGCCGTCGACGAGCTTGCCGAGGATGAACAGCAAAAGGGCGGTGACGAGAATGTGCCAGACGAAGCTCATGGTGCGATGTCCTCCTCCGAGTCGTGGTCTTCAACCCTAGAAGACGAGAAACGGGTGGCGGACGTTTCGCCCCCGCCGCCGGGAACGCCGGCCATACCCAAGGCGTAGGTACGTCACCGTGAACGACCGACCCTTCCGGACCCTGGCCCTGGCCTTCGTCGCCATCTGCTTCTGGGCGCCCCGACCCGTGGCGGCCCAACAGATCGCGGACGTCCGCTACGACGTCGTGTTCACGATCGAGACGGCGAGCCGACGAGAGATCCACGTCGAGATGTCGTTCGACGTGACCGACGACGACTCCGTATCGCTCTCACTGCCCGCTTGGACGCCCGGCTCCTACGAGCTCGACGACTACGCCAAGAACGTGCGCGGCCTGTGGGCGACGCTGGACGGCAACGAGATCCGCTGGGACAAGGCGGACTACGACACGTGGCGTGTCTATCCGACGGGTCCGGGAGAGGTCACGGTCGGCTTCGACTATCTGGCCGACAACCTCGACACCGGGTCCGCGTGGGCCCGCGACGACTTCACCTACTTCAATGGGACGAACGTCTTCCTCTTCCCCGAGGGTGGCGATCTGTCCTTCGAACCGATCGTGACCTTCCACATCGAGCCGGACTGGAGGGTCACGACGGAGCTCACCGCCCTGTCGCCGACCGAGTACACCGCGCGGGACTATCACACGCTTGTCGACAACCCGACGTTCGTCGGACGATTCGACCTCGACAGCCTGCGCTTCGGCGACCGGTGGTACCGCCTCGCGACGTACCCCCGGGGGGTGATGGCCGGGGCGAATCGTGCCACGCTCTGGGACCAGATCCAGCGCATGATGCCGCCCCTGGCCGACGTCGTGGACGACGTGCCCTGGAATCGCTACACCACGTTCCAGGTCTTCGACCCGGGCTTCGGCGGCGGGTCGGCGCTCGAACACTCGAGCTCGCACCTCGGCATCTACAGCACCGGCTTCCTCGGCTCGTCCCTGCTCGCGTCCATCACGGCCCACGAGATCTTCCACGCCTGGAACGTGAAGCGTCTCCGGCCCGCCGACATGTGGCCGTACGACTACGGCCGGCCGATGCCGACCGACCTCCTCTGGGTGAGCGAAGGCATCACCGACTACTACTCGGACCTCGCTCTGGTGCGCGGCCAGATCGTCTCGCCCGAGTACTTCTACGGCACGACCCGGGACAAGATCGAGCACGTGAGCGGGGTCCCGCCGGTCGCGCTCGAGGACGCATCGCTGTCGGCGTGGATCGGTCCCCGTGACGGCACGAACGGGATCTACTACGACAAGGGCTCCCTCGCGGGTCTCATGCTCGACATCCTCATCCGCGACGCCTCGGACAATCGCCGGTCGCTCGACGACGTGCTCAAGACGCTCTACGAGACCGACTACCTGGCCGGGCTGGGCTTCACGGAGGACGATTGGTGGGCCACCGTGCGTGACGCATCGGGCGGCCGTTCGTTCGAGGACTTCCACGACGCCTACGTCGACGGGCGGGAGCCGTATCCGTGGGACGAGATCCTGCCGCTGGCCGGACTCCGGCTGCAAACGGAGGTCGAGCGTATCGCGCGCATGGGCGTGACCACCACCGAGGAACCGGGTGGGGTCGTGGTGGTGGGCGTCCAGCCAGGCGGCGCCGCTCAGGCCGCCGGCGTCCAGGAGGGCGACCGACTCGTCTCCGTCGGAGACATCGCCGTGGAGAACGTGGGCTTCGGCGAGCTCTTCCGGACGACCTATGCAAACGGCCGGTCCGGCGACCGCTACGACATCGTCGTCGAGCGCGAAGGGGAGCGGATCACGCTTCCTGCCGAGCTACGCTTCGCCGAGGTGTCGTCGTCCCGCATCGTGGAGGACGGGACGGCGCCAGAGAAGGCCCTGAGGATCCGCAACGGCCTCCTCACCGGATCGGTCGAAGGCTAGAACGAGCCTCGCGGTCAGTCCTCGCGGACGTTCGAGTTCACGGCGCCCCTCAGGCACGCGTTGCTGAGCTCTTCCGGGTCGGACCGGGCGTCGGGGGACCCGTCCTCGCCCGCCCACTCCCTCACCTTCTTCGCCTTGTTCGAGAAGTCGAGGCCGTCGAGCGCGTCGGCCGCCGCCCCCAGGAACTCCGAGTCGGGCACGACCTTCGCCATCTCGTAGATCTGCTTGGCGGCGAGCGCGGACTCGTCGACGTCCCTCGCGGCCCGTACGTAGTCCCTGAGGTGCAACAGCGCGGTCGCCGAATGCTTGGAGGCCAAGTCGAGCCATGTCAGCGTGCAGAGCGTCCGCACCGCGCTCGGACGCACCCGGATGATCTTGTTGGCCACGCCCCGGGCGGCCTCACGTTGGCCATCCTCGAGGAAAGCGTCGATGGCGCGACCATAGAAGCTCACCGCACGCTCCCTGTCCCCGGAGCGCAACGCGACGTCCCCCGCGCGATTGTAAGACGTGCCCACGTAACCGGGAGCGGCATTCTGGGCCTCCGCCTCGAGCTTCTCGAGCCGTTGCGTGAGGCGTGCCTCCGGCTGCTTCGGCGCACCTTCCTTGGATCCAAAGAGTCGTGACAGGAACGACATGATCAGGTCTTGGGCATCACCACCGAGTGCGAACGGACGTAAGCGACCCTTCCGAGTGTCGTCAACGACGGCGTAGGACTGGACCGCCGCTACGCGCCGTCCACGATTCCGAGCAACTCGATCTCGAAGATCAGCGTCGCATTGGGCCCGATCGGCCCGCTGCCACGAGGCCCGTACGCGATGTCGGACGGAATCACGAAGCGGTAGTGGCTACCGACAGGCATCATGAGCAGCGCCTCGGTGAAGCCCGGGATTACCCCGCCCACGGAGAAGACCGCGGGATCCCCACCGTACGAGGAGTCGAACTCGGTGCCGTCGACCCGCGTGCCGCGGTAGTGGACCCGCACCTGATCGTCGCGGGTGGGGCGCGGGCCGTCTCCCTCTTCGAGCACCTCGTACTGCAGACCGCTGTCCGTCGTCGTGACGCCTTCCTTGCGCGCATTCTCCGCCAGGTAGGCTTCCCCGGCGACGGCGTTCACCTCCGCCAGGCTGTCGCGCTCGGCGGCCGCGGCCGCTTCGATCTCCTGACCGAAGGACATCAGAATCGACTGCAGCTCCTCCTGCGGAACGGCTGGCTCGTTCCCCTGGAGCGCATCCTCGATGCCACGCATCATGGCGGCGCGGTCGATCCGCTCGGCGGCAGGCTGGAGCTGACCGCCCATGTTCAGGCCGATACCGTAGCTGGCCTTCTGATCGTCCGTGTCGAGCGCGGCATCGCCACCCGGGGCGGCGCCTCCACCTCCACCTGAGCAACCCGCGAGCGCGAGCGCCAAAGAGGCGTAAACCACTCCGTATGACCTGAGCTTCATCGTCGATTCCTCGGTTCCTCGAAACTTGGAGAGCCCGAAGCTAACGGGACCTTCGAAACAACGCACGAACACCTCCTCCCTACATGTGTATTTCGTTCGTGAGGGCCGAGTGATAGCGTTCTGACCCCCTCGCTGGAGCCTGAGGAGCCATCGTGAGCGTCGCAGTCTCAGATCGAAGCCTTTTCGACCGCCTGGCGGGCGTCGTCCCGGACGCGGAGATCGCCGCGATGGAGCCGCTCGTGGAAGAGATCGAGCGGCTCAAGCGCGAGCGCAATGCCGTGGTGCTGGCGCACAACTACATGACGCCGGACATCTACCACGGGGTCGCGGATCTCAAGGGAGACTCCCTGGCGCTCGCACGCATGGCGGTGGAGTCCGACGCGGACGTGATCGTCATGGCGGGCGTCCACTTCATGGCCGAGACCGCCAAGATCGTGAACGAGGCGAAGACGGTCCTCATTCCGGATCTTCGGGCCGGTTGCTCCCTGGCAGACTCGATCACGGGTGACGACATCAAGCTGCTGAGGGAGCGCTATCCCGGTGTGCCGGTGGTCACCTACGTGAACACCTCTGCCGACGTGAAGGCGGAATCCGACATCTGCTGCACGTCGAGCAACGCCGTGAAGGTCGTGGAGTCGCTGAACACCGACCGCGTCATCTTCCTGCCCGATCAGTACCTGGGCCGCTGGGTCGCGTCGCAGACCGACACCGACGT
This sequence comes from Gemmatimonadota bacterium, assembly GCA_050050215.1. Lineage (GTDB taxonomy): Bacteria > Gemmatimonadota > Gemmatimonadetes > Longimicrobiales > Gaopeijiaceae > UBA2982. The sequence continues at coordinate 6,312 of JASFUR010000008.1, read as the reverse complement.
CATTCTCTGGCAGGGGTCGTGCGAGGTCCACGAGCGCTTCACTGGAGAGGAGCTTCGGGGCTACCGCGAGATGAATCCCGGCATCCAGATCATCGCGCACCCGGAGTGCCCGCCCGACGTCCTGGACGAGGCCGATTTCGTGGGCTCCACATCGGGGATGATCAACTGGGTCAAGACGGAGCACCCCAAGCAGGTCGTGATGGTCACCGAGTGCTCCATGAGCGACAACGTCGCGGCAGAGACCCCGGGCACCGAGTTCATCAGGCCCTGCAACCTTTGCCCGCACATGAAGCGGATCACGCTCGAGAACATCCGCGACAGCCTGCGTGACCTGAAGCACGAGGTCACAGTCGAGCCGGAGGTCGCCGCCCGGGCCCGCGTCGCCGTCGAGCGGATGCTGGAGATCAAGGTCTGACCTCGCCGGACCTGGACATCGATGGCCTGCTGAGCGCCGCGCTCACCGAGGATCTCGGCGAGGCGGGTGACGTCACGTCGGACGCCACCATTCCCGAGGATGCCACAGCGTTGGCCCACCTCGTGGCGCGTTCCGCCGGATGCGTGGCCGGACTCGGCGTCGCGCTGCGTGTCTTCACTCTGCTCGACGACTCGGTCGAGGTCGGAGCCCTCGTCGGCGACGGCGACTTCGTGGAAGCCGGCACCGTCCTGGCATCGGTCAGCGGGCCTGCCCGCTCCCTACTCGCCGCTGAGCGCGTCGCGCTGAACCTCCTGGGTCACCTGTGTGGAGTCGCGACGGCGACGCGGGCTCTGGTCGACCGCGCCGAAGGCACCTCTGCGACCGTCATCGACACGCGGAAAACGACGCCCCTTTGGCGGCGGCTCGAGAAGATGGCCGTCGTCTCCGGTGGTGGTGGCAACCATCGCATGGGGCTCTACGACCAGGTCCTCATCAAGGACAACCACATCCAGGCCGTAGGCGCGCCTGCCGAAGCGGTGCGGCGGGCGAGGGCGCACGTCGGAGAGGACATGAAGGTCGAGGTCGAGATCGAGCGCGTGGAAGACCTGGAGTCCGTCATCGAGGCCGGCGCCGATGTCGTCATGCTCGACAACATGGCTCCGGACGAGATGCGCCGCGCCGTCGAGCTCGCCGCGGGCCGTTGCGCGCTGGAGGCCTCCGGTGGCATCACGCTCGAGACGATCCGAGAAGTGGCGGAGACCGGGGTGGACTTCATCTCGGTGGGGTGGATCACCCACTCCGCACCGGCACTGGACGTGGGGCTGGATTTCGTGGAGTAGCGCCGCGCCTTCCAGCCCCGCACCGGCCGTGGAGCGACGTGGCGGGGCCCTCCCCAACGCTTGCGAAGCCCCGCAGCTTCTCTTTCCTTCAGGATCTCCTGCACGCGTCTTCAGCCCATTCCGCGCCATTATGAAGAAGCTTCTCGCCTCCGGTCTTGCTTTCTGCGTCGTCTTGGCCGCCTGCGGTGGCTCGGACAGCGCGAACGACGAGACCATGGAGGAACCGCCCGTGGTCACGACGCCTACCCACACCGTGACGATTCTGGAGCCGGCCGACGGCTCGACGGTGGAGGGGCCGCGCGTGACCGTCCGCCTGGCCACGACCGTGCCTTTGGCCCAGGCCGGTGACATGACGCCCGGAACCGGTCACCATCACATCTTCCTCGATGGCGACTTGTCGCCCGAGGGTACGCCGATTCCCGCCGTCCCGGGCACCGTGGTCCACCTGGGCGACGCCTCGTCCGAGTTCACGTTCGACGCGGTCTCGCCCGGTCGGCACCGGATCATCGCGGTCATGGCGGACTTCGCGCACGTCCCGCTCGACCCACCGGTGGTCGACACGGTGTTCTTCACCGTCGAGTAGCGATTCGAGGAGAGGAGCCCTGGACGTCCCGGCCGCTCACGAAGCGGCCGGGACGATTCGCAAGACAGGCTCTCCATAACTTCAGACCCTCCCGAGACAATGATGAAGAACGTATCCCTGGGCGCCCTCGGCTTCTGTGTGCTCCTTGCCGCCTGCGGCGGAGACTCCCCCGGAGCGGACTCCGGTATGCCCTCCAGCGGCGGAGACGACATGGCGATGTCCGACGAGCCGATCGGCACGGTCACCATCACCGAGCCGGCCAACAGCGCGGACGTCATGGGTAACACCGTGACCGTGCAGCTCACCGTCGACGGATTCCCGATCGTCGAGGCCGGTGACATGACGCCGGGCACCGGACACCACCATCTCTTCCTGGATGCGGACGTCACGAGCCTCACTGAGCCGATTCCGACCGTACCGGGCAGCATCGTGCACATGGGAGACGGCTCCAGCTCCTACACGTTCGAGAACGTGCCTGCGGGTGAGCACCGCCTCATCGCGGTCGTGGCAGACGGCGCCCACGTGCCGCTGCAACCACTCGTCACGGACACCGTGGTCTTCACGGTCCATTGATGCCAAGGCCCGGCCGGTGGTCTCGTCGGGGACCGCCGGCCGCAGGCTCCGCGGTGATCAGAGCCGCTTGAAGGTTCCGGTCTTCTCCACGACGACGCGGTAGCCACCCATCTTCTTCGGAACACCGTCCCCGGCCGCCGCGTCGCTGACGTACACCTTCAGGCACGGTCGGCCTTCGGCGCGCCCGATGGCCGTTCCGGACACACCCTTCCGGCCCATCACCTCGGCGGTGAGCGCCCTGTGCGCGGCCTTCAGGTCGTCGGCCACGTCAGCCACCGTCGACGCCGACTCCGAAGCGCTCGAGCACCTCGTCGATCGGGTTGGCCACCGTCGTCGTTCCGGTCCCGGCGAAGAGGAGTCCGACCGGACGGCGGTCGGCCAACAGCCTCCCCTTCGTCACGATCAAGGATCCCGAGTCACCTCCCGCGCTGAAGCCGCGGCCGGAGATCACGATTTGATCTTCGAAGCGTGCGACGCCCGTCCGGTAGCTCACGTCGAGTATGGCGTGGATCCCGGAGACGACGCCCTCCGTGTGTCCGGTGGTACGGCCGTACTTCTGCACGGCCAGTCCTACATCCGCTTCCGCGGTCCACGGGCGCGGGCTCCCGTAGCCACCCTCGGGCGTCGCCGTGGCGAGGTCCTCGGGAGTCGTGAGCGCCAGCGCCGCGTCGATCTGGTTGTACTCGCAGATACCCGCGCGGCAGAACCGGATGGGCTCGAAATCGTAGAGCGTTCCGAACGCGTCGTCGGGATCCCGGCCCCCGTCCGCGGAGCCGGGCTGGAGGAGGTTGTCACCTTCCTGCCCGCCGTTGTTCGCCGCGAAGACGTGGTTGTTGCTGAGTGCGAACGTATGCTCGCCGTCCGTGACCCTCGCGCCGATCGTACCGGCCGTGATGGTGGGATGGCCCGTGCTCACCCCGATGGGAACCGGACGGGGGAAGCCGGTCGCGGGGTCTTCCGCCGCCGCTTCGGCCGCCACCGGCAACGCGGTGAATCGGCCCGTCACTTCGGTGACGATCTCCACCCCCGCCATGTAGCGCGGGAAGGTCACCTCGGTGGGCTCGGCCAGGTACACCTTCAGAACCGCGTGGCCCGTGCCGTCGACACCGATCGCCGTGCCGACGACGTCGTCGCGCTGAAGCCAGTCGTCGGTGAAGAGCTGCTGCGCGGCGAGCGCGACCTCCAGGCTCGCGCTCGTGTAGTCGTAGGGCCCGGGAGCCGCCGAATGCAGAAGGAGGTCCGCCGCGAGTGCCAGCACGAGGCCGACGCGTGACCGAAGGAGGCGGACCGTCTTCATCTTTCCCTATACGGTGGATCCGCTTCGCAGGATCCAAAGTGGCGCGCAGTATGCAAGCAAGGTGTACCGAAGACTACGTCGACTCGAAAGGAAACGCACGGATGGGTGGAGCGACCTTCCACATGTGGCGAGCGCTCACGGGGGCGGGTGTGGCGACCCTGCTGCTGGCCGGATGCGCCGGCGGGCCCCGTCCCGGCGACACCGGCTACGCCTACAACGTGAACGGCCGGTACACGGGTCTCCTCGTCGCGGACAGCGAGCCGTTCGACGCCACCTTGGAGCTGAGCACCGGCCGGGGCGGGCGCGTGCGCGGCTCGTTCACCGTCCCGGCGCCGCTGGAGATCGAAGGAGATGTCGAGGGCGTGGTGATCGACGACCTCCTGCGCGTCACGCTCCTGTACGACGCCGGAGGCGACGGCAGCACGGCCGACTGTCCCGGCCGGATCGAGGGGGTCCTGACGATCTCGCCGGGCGCCGAGGCCGTGAACGGCCCCGTGACCATCACCGACTGCGTCGACCAGCTCGTGGGGCGGTTGAGCTTCCGACGCTCGAGTGGAGCTGCGGCCCCCTCCGGATGAGACCGAGGAGCGGCGCTAGGGTGCCTGGCCCAACCGGAAGACATAGAGGGCATTCGCCTCGGGGCGATTGACGAACTCCGTCGCCAGAAAGGTCGCCACGCGCCAAGGGCTCCCACCCTGCGTCGCTGCGGTCATGGCGACGTACTGCACGCCATCCACCTCGAATGTCATCGGGAAGCCTTGGACGGACGTCCCCAGACGGGCCTTCCACAGCACCTCGCCGGTGCCGATGTCGAACGCCCGGAACCACCGATCGTAGTCGCCGGCGAAGACCAGCCCTCCCGCGGTCGTGAGCGTCGCCGTCAGAAAAGGCGCCCTCTGCTCGACGCTCCAGACCTCGCGCATGCTCACGGGATCGTAGGCCGCCAGCTTGCCGAAGTTGCCGTTCGTGCCGGGCATCTCCGTCCACGCGCGGTCTCCTCCGCTCCCTCCCCCGCCCGGCTCGATGACGACTTCGCGGCCGGACATCTCCATGCAGCTCTGGCTGAGGGGGATGACCATCAGCCCGGCGTCCGGCGAGTAGCTCGTCGCCTGCCAGTTGTGCCCACCCGCGGTCGACGGACAGACGGAGATCCAATCGCCCACAGCCGCATTGCGGATATCCTCGCGGTATCGCACCGCACCGGTCTCCGAGTCGATCGTCAGCAGGTTCTGGCGCACCGCCTCGACGTACCCGAGGAAACGCCCGTCCCGGCGATCGAGCTTCCAGAGCACGCCGTGCTTCCCGATGGTCAGCAGAACCGGTTGGCCCGCCACGTCGGCGAGCACCTGCTCGAAGGCCTCGTCCAGGTCGAAGGACTCACCCGGCACATGTTGTCGATGCCATGCGATCTCGCCCGTCCTGGCATCGAGCGCGAGAGTGGAGCTCGTGTACAGCGCCGAGTCGGCCACGGTGAGGCCGCGGCTCCACGCCATCCAGGGCTTCGCCTGCGCGACTCCCCAGTAGACCAGACCCAGCTCGGGATCCCAGCTGCCCCCGTTCCACACGTCGCCCCCGCCCCGCAACCCGAACGGAAGCCCGCCCCATGTATCCCCTCCCGGCTCGCCGGGTCGGGCGATCGTGTAGGTCCGCCAGAGCTCGCGTCCCGTGGCCGCATCGTGCCCGGTGATGAAGCAGCTGTCCTCGATCAGCCGAGTGCATCCGTTGATGCCGTTCACGATCACGTCCCCGGCGACGATGGGACCCGCGGCGTTGCCGAAGCCCAGCTCGGGGTCGGCGATCCGCTGCTCCCACCTTATCCGTCCCGTTCGGGCGTCGAGCGCCACCAGGGCCGCGTCGGGCGTGGCCGTGATCACCAGGTCCTCCCACAGTGCGAGGCTCTGCACCCTGTCGGCGATGTTCGTGTCCTTGCGACGATACTCCCACAGGAGCGTGCCTTCCGTGGCGTCGAGCGCCTGAACCGTGCCTCCGGCCGCCGTGAGGAAGAGCACGCCGTCTCGCTCGAGGGGCGCGGTCCTGTAGCGACTCCCGTCCGGGAGGGCCCACACCCAAGCGAGCTGCAGCTGTCCGACGTTCTCGCGGTCGATCTGATCGAGCGCGCTGTGGCCGAGGGAGGCGGGAGCCCCGCGCCAATGCAGCCAGTCGCCCACGGGCGGGTCCGCGAGCTCCGCCTCCGACACCGGCGTGAAGCGCTCGACCGCGCGGAACGTCTCGGTGATGCTCGTGGCCGTCTCGCTCACGCTCCCGAGGAACTCGGGGGAGCGCTGAACCGTTCCAGGGGACCGCACCGTCCCGACGCGCCCCGGTACCGGCGGGATCCCGGACGCGGCCACCTCCCTCGCCGTCCCCGGCACGACCGTGCCCTGGACTTCGGACGTGAGCGGACTTCCGCCGGGCTCGATGCCATTGGAGCGGAGCATGTAGGCGACGACGGCCGCTACCTCGTCCGGTGCCATCGTGCCGGCGTCGTCGGGTGGCATCGTGCTCGCCACCAGCTCGAGCAGCTCGGACAGCGGTCGTCCGCCCCATGTGTTGCGGAAGTTCGGCCCGGCGAGCTCGGGCGCCTCGAAGGAGCCTCGGAGGCTCT
>JASFUR010000007.1:0-21613 GCA_050050215.1 Gemmatimonadota bacterium | reverse complement strand
TGGGCCGTGATCCGGCCGACCGGCGTGCCGCCGGAGAGGACCGTGAAGTACGTGATCTGGTCCGGGTCGCGGAAGACGGGGTTCATCGCCCCGTCGACCATCGTCCGCAAATCCGACCGCAGCGGCGAGACGTATGCCTCATCCGGGCCGTACTGCTCGAAGGGCACGCGGAAGAAGGAGTCGAAGTCGCGCTCGACGACGGTGTAGGCGCTCATGCTTCCCTCCTCGTCCGGGCCTGGACGGGCTCGGGACGCTCGACGCGCCCACCCCAGACGTCGATGAAGTAGCCTTCGCACCCCGCACCCGACGGGCGGCCGACGAGGCAGCCGATCGCCTCGAAGGCCATCAGGTTGCCCGACAGCGCCACGAGCGGCGCGAAGGAGCTCCTCGGACGACGCCCTTCCAGGATCTCCGAGACCACGTCCGGATCGATGCGCGAAATGCCGCTCGACACGCTCGAGACGTACTCGATCTCGCGAAGGAAGGACGCCCGCACGAGCTCGTCGCCGATCGCCTCCATGGGCACGCCGACGGTCGGAAAGCCGAGGCGCTCCTCGGGTCGGGGATCGTCGGGCGCCACGACCGTGACCGAGGGGCACGGAGACGTGTACGCGTCGACGACCGTGACCTCGTGGCGGCGAGCGCCACGGTAGAGCGCGATGCCGGCGCGGACGTCGTCCATGCCGTTCACCACCACCCGGTGCCATGGAAGGATGCCGTCGAGCCGCTCGACCCAGTCGTCGCCCACGATCTCGACCTGCAGCTCCGGGTTGATCGCGCGAAGCGCGTCCCGGGTGACCTGGACCTTCCGTCGACCCAGGCCGTAGCGGTACGCGAAGACCTGCCGGTTCAGGTTCGAGACCTCGAAGGTGTCGGGGTCGGTGATGTAGACGTGGCCGACGCCGGCACGGACCAGAGCGTGGACCGCCGTACCTCCCATGCCTCCGACGCCGCACACGAACACGGAGGAGGCGCGGAGGCGCTCCTGCTCGTCGGCCGACAGGAAGCCGGCGTTGCGGCCGACCATCTCCTCGTAGGTGATGTTCATGACGAATGCGCTCCTCGGGTCGAGAGATCGATGCAGGGGTTGGGGGCGCGTCGCGTGGCAGGGCGGCGGCGGCGAGTGAAGCTGCGGACGAAGCGCACGACGACCTTGGCCCACTGGACCAGCGTCATGCGGCCGGCCTGGATCACATCGTCCCCGCGCTCGTAGTCCAGCAGCTCGCGGCACCACGCGTTGTAACGGACGTCGCGGTGGCGCGGGCACTCGTCGAACGACTTCTTGAGCCAGTCCGAGCCACCCGTATACGCGTTGCGAATGACGGAGCGCTCGGCGTCGAGCTCGGCGTCGTCGCCGACACCGAACGCGGCCCGGTGGTTCGCGACCATCTCGCGCACGACGGTGGTGTGCGCCGGAGAAGGCGGGGCGGTCCGACCGGGAGCCGGATGGACGTCGGCGAGAGCCGTCGTGAAGACCCCGGCCACCGCCGGCACCTGAGTCACGTTCGTGAACCAGAGCGAGCGGAAGCGATTGCGGACGAAGGCGAGGAGCGCCGGGGCGGCGGTCATGGCCAGGCAGAGTCCCTTGCTCCGGAGCGTCGGGTCCACCATGCAGAGGCCCGCGTGCACGACGCGGACGGGACGGCCGTCGACCTGGACGTCGAGGGCAAGCATGGCGTTGAAGCCCACCACCTCGCCGGTGTCCCGCCGCGAGACCACCGCGATCAGCGCGTCGGCCAGGAGGCTCCGGTCGCCCGAGAGGATGCCGTAACGAAGCTTGCCGCCGGTGACGCCACGGTCGGCCACGGCACGAAGCCCGTCCACGAGCGCTGAGAGCTCGGAGTCGCCCATGGTGAGGCCGGGCCGCTCGATGAGGCGGAAGTCCAGGCCGCCGCCGAGCTTCAGCCGGCGGTCGAAGAGCTTGTCGGTGGTGAATCGCTTCGGCATCTCGCACATCCTCCGTTCGAGTGTGCCGACACGATGCCCCGATCCACCCTTCGGGCCCCATACGCCCTCCTACGTACAGCCCTGTCCAGATTACGTAGAAGTCCCGGGCCGCGACCGGACTACGTCATGTCGCGGCGGGCTTACGTAGCCTCACGTACGGATGCGGAGGCCCGTCCCGCCCCATCCTTCCGGCGTCGATGCGCAACGCAGCACAGACCCGTCGGAGGGAAGCATGGAGCGGTACTTCAGCTGGGTGACCCGTCACCGGAGCCTCGTCCTCACGTGTGCCATGGCCGTCATCGGCCTGGCCTCGCTCGGTATGCGGGACCTCACGGTGGACTACTCGGTGGAGCAGTTCTTCCCCACGTGGGGCCCTGAGCGGGACGTGTTCGACGAGTACCGCTCGGTCTTCACGGGAGAAGACGCCCAGGTGGTGTTCTTCCTGGAGACGGGCGACGCGCTCGAGCCGTCGGAGTACCACACGCTCGAGGCCGTCGCCGACTCGTTCCGGGCCGCGGAGTTGGACGACGTCGCCTGGGCCGGCGACCTGCCGGGCGTCGCGGAAGCGTCGATGGATGCCGACGGGCTGGCCGCGGTCTTGCGCCCCTATCGCAGCCAACCGCTGCTCTCGGGCTTCTTCTGGAGCCCCGACGCGTCCGTCCACACCGTTCAGGCGGTCCTCCCTCCGGAGCTCAACAACGACGCGGACCGTCGCGCGCTCACGACGCGCCTGGAAGAGGCCGTCGACGGGACGGATCCAGCGGACCGCTGGACGCTCTCGGGCACGCCCGTCATCCGGGCGCAGGTCCCCGAGCTGCTCGAGTTCGACCAATCGGTGCTGCTCGGCGGCGGCATCCTGCTGTTCTTCGTGGTGCTCTACGTCTTCTTCGGCCAGGGGGCACGGGTGGTGCTCGCCCTCGCGGCCGTGCTCCCCGCGTATCTGGTGACGCTCGCGCTGATGGCGCTCTCGGGCACGCCCGTGACGGTGCTGACCAGCTTCATTCCGATCGTGATCCTGGTGGTGGGCGTATGCGACAGCACGCACCTGCTCGCGCACTTCGACCGCGATCGCTCCGAGGGGCTCGACCCGAGGAGCGCCGCCGCGAGCACCTTCGCCGCGCTGGCCACGAGCTGCTTCTTCACGTCACTGACGACCGCGCTCGGCTTCGCCAGTCTGATGGCGACCGGCATCGAGATCATCGGCGACTTCGGGCTATTCACGGCGCTCGCCGTGATGATCACGTTCGGCTTCTCGGTGTCGGTCCTGCCCGCGCTGCTCTCGCTCGGCAAGGACGTGCCGGCCGGGCCCCGACCCGCGGCCGCGCGCACCCTGGTCGATCCGCTCGTGCGCCTCGCGCGCCGAGCGGGGACGCTGGATCCGCGCATGACCCTCCTCGTCTTCGGCTCGGTCGCACTCATCTGTCTGATCGCGGGGTCGACCATCGGCATCGACACGTACCTCGTGGACGACCTCAAGGACGACACGCGCGTCATCCAGGATCTCCGCTGGATCGAGCGGAGCGGCTTCGGCCTCTTCCAGACGAACGTCTTCCTGCGAGGCGACGGCGAGCGTCTCGACGAGCCGGCCATGCTCGCGTGGATGGAGCGGCTTCAGCGCTACGTGGAGGACGAGCCGATCGTGCTCTCCACGGTGGGCCTTCCCGACGTCGCGAACGCACCTGCGATTCCCGGCGTCGGCACCGAAGCCCTGTTCCGACCCGACGAGGATGCCGCGCAGGTCGTCATCGTCGTGCGGGACGCCGGCTCCCGTGCGACGCTGCCGTTCCTGGACCGGGTGGACGCGTGGATCTCCTCCAACCCGCCACCCGTCGGCGCCGCCGAGGTGACCGGTACCGTGCGGATGGCGCACATGTTCTCGTTCCACGTGCTCAGGAGCTTCGGACCGAGCATCGTGCTGGCACTCGTGCTCATCTGGGTGGTGATGACACTGCTGTTCCGGTCGGTCCGCCTCGGGCTCCTGGCACTCGTGCCCAACCTCTTCCCGCTCGTGGCGCTGGTCGGGGTCATGGCCCTGTTGGGCGTCGCACTCAAGCCCTCGTCGATCCTGGTGTTCTCGATCGCGTTCGGCATCGCCGTGGACGACTCGATCCACCTGATGGGACGATTCACGCACCTCGTGCGCAAAGGCTTCGGCACGGGGAGCGCGGTGCGGACAGCCGTCCGGGAGACGGGGGCGGCGCTGGTCATGAGCACCATCGTCGTGAGCTCCGGGTTCGCGCTGCTGCTCGCCTCGCGGTTCGAGCTCCTCTACCTCGTGGGGCTCCTCACGGCCGTCACGGCCCTGACCGCGCTACTGGCCGACCTCGTCCTCTTCCCCGCGCTGCTGCGCATGGCCCCCGTCACGATGCCGCACGTGGAAGCCGAGACCTCCGAGGCCGTTGGGGGCTCCCTTGAACCTTCCACCGTGCCATCGGCGTAGTGTGAGGCAACGGGAGGTGCATCAGATGGCCAGGAAGAGCAGCGAGAAGACGAAGCTCAAGGTGCCCAAGGGTCCGTGCGAGCCGGAACCGCCGAAGCACCCACCTCCACCCACGCCCACGAAGCCCTGGGACGAGCTCGGCGGGCCGAATCCCCTGAAGTGGCTGAAGCTGGGAAAGAAGAAGAAGGAGGGCTGACCGGGCCGGCGCGGCCCCTTACTGGACCATCATCGCCATGAGCGGTGAGTCCCAGCCCTCGGCGCACAGGATCGCGCATGCCATGCGCTCGATCCACTCCGTGGCTCCCGTGTTCGGGAGCAGGCCTTCTCCCGCCACGTAGTCGAGCCCCTCGAGCACGTCGGCGTACGGCCCGAAGCCCGACAGGCGCACCGGGACGACGATCACCCGACGGCCCTGCTCGCCCTCCCCCCGCACGAGGGCCCGGATCTCCTGCTCGGCGGCTGCCCGGGCGTCGGCCCAATCCTCCCTCAGCGTGGCGCTATGGACGGCCGCGAATGATTGCGCCGCGACATCCTGCTCGATCTCGGCCATTGCTGCGAGCAGCTCGTCGTTGAGCGGCTCGTCGCCCATGCCATGTGCGAGAAGGAGCACGCTCTCTCGGGACGGATCGTCGCTCGCCTCGAGCGCCCGTTGGACCACGATGTCGGCGACCTCGCCGGCGTCGACCATCCCGTCCGGATGCGTCGCGAGCTCGAGGTGGTGATCGAGAGGTGCGGGAATCGCGCCGGGCGACGCGGCGTGGGCGGCCGGCTGGCCTGCATGGCTCGGACCGAAGACGGCGGGTGGCTCCCGTGAGATCCCCAGCAGGTACTCGGTCTGATCCAGAAACGAGGCCCCGGAGAGGAACATCCTCACGACCGCCACCCGGTCGACGCCCAGGCCCTGCAGGGAGTCCAGCGCGGTCTTCAGCGTGACCGGATCGGCCATGCCGAACGCAACCACCGTGGGCAACGCTTTCGCGACGGGAGCGGTCGTCTCGAGCACGGCGTCGTTCCAGTCCTCATCGCCCCCGTGAGCCATGACGAGGAGACCCACCCCGTCCGAATCACGTCCGGCGACATCGATCTGAACGGCCCGGGCCGAACCGGGGACGGTGAGCGAAAGGAGCAGCGCGAGAATCACGCGACGGCACGTCGCTGAAAGCATGGCGAATGAGGTTGAGAGTCATTATCAACTCGTCATCATACAGCCGTGCTCTCCGTGTGGTCAAGCGAAGGAACGACGCGTGGCGGCCGAGCCCTACCCTGCGGCCGCGGACAGCTCCTCGGTGGGCTTCGGAGCGCCCCGTGCTCCGGGACGCACGTTGTACCGGTATCCGATCCAGATGAGGATGATGCCGATGAACTCCATCACGTACAGCACTTCGGTGTGGCCGAAGACCGTCGCGGTGCCGCCGATGCCCGGGAGCAGGGCGCCCACCGCGATGTAGCAGTTGCCGATGAATCGATGCCGGGCCTCGGGATCGCTCCGGTACCGCCAGGCCGACACGACCGCCCCACCGATGAGGAAGATGGCGGCGTAGGTGTTGATGAACGGGGTGACGGCGGCCCTCGCCGACACCCACGTCATGACGTGGCCGGTCAGGCGGTGGGGCTCCACCATCGAGTAGTCGATGGGCGACAGGATTACCAGCGTCGAGCCGATCGCGAGCGCGATCCCGACCCCGATCGCCATCCTCGTGGCCGTCTTCCGGGAGAACATCAGGTAGACGGTGCCCTGGGCCAGCGGCGCGCCACCAAGGAGCGCGCCCGCGATGTACCAGCTCCTGAAGACCCACTCGTTCCAGCCGAACAGCGTCGTGATCGACTCGCAGAGCGTCCCGAGTCCGTACGCGATGATCCCCAGACCCCACCAGAAGAGGTGCGGGGCGGGCTTCTTCTCTCTCCAGCGTCGCAGAACGGAGGGAGCGAAGAAGATCGTCAGGATCGTCGTCGCGATCGGGATGTAGTGGACGGGTGCCGGCATGGGTCAGAAGGTAACGTTCACGCTGACCGTGACCGAGCGCTTGGGCTCGGGTCGGAAGAACGAGGCGTTCGCGGTCTCGGCGTAGAGCTCGTTGGTGAGGTTGTTCACCGCGACCGTCAGGGACTGGCGCGTGAGCCCGAAGTCCGGTAGCCGCAGGCCTCCCCTCAGGTTGAGCACCGTGAAGGACGGGAGCTTGTCGCCCAGAGGGTTGCCGGCACCGATCGCCACGTCCTTCTGCTCACCGCTATGGCGGGCCTCGAACTGCGTCCAGAAGATCCCAGCCGGATCGTGATAGCCGACCCGACCCGTCACCTTGCTGGAGTAGCTCTCGCCGACCGGGTTGTCCGGATCGATCGCGTCCTTGGCATCGAGCACGGAGAGGCTGGCACCGAGGCCGAAGCCCGTCGCATGACGATAGTCGGCGTCCACCTCGACCCCCCGCATGAGGATCTCGTCGATGTTCACGTCCTGGTAGGTGTCCAGGCCGTTCGTCTGCACCGTGTCACCCGACTGATCGGTGACGGCCCGACCACGAATGCCGTCGTAAAGCTTGTTGCGGAAGACGAACGCCTCCGCGAAGAGCCCGTCCCTCTGGTAGCGAGCACCGAGATCGACGTTGAGGCTCGTCTCGGCGTTCAGGCTCTGAGGGGCGCGCTGGTAGGCGCCGGCCTCGGCGACCTCACCTTCGAAGAACAGCTCGACCAGGTTCGGAGAGCGGAAGCCCCGCCCGACCGATCCGACGAGGCTGAAGCCGTCGACCAGCTCGTACATGAGGTTCAGCGCGCCCACGATCGTCTGGTCGCTCTTGGTGGTCGCAGTGTTGCCGAGCGCGGGCGTCACGAAGGACTCCGCGCGCACGTCCTGGTAGCGGCCGCCGGCGACGACGGACAGGTCACCGAGCCCGAGCTCGGCTTGCACGAAAGCGCCGAGGCTGCGGAGCTGAGCGTCGGGCAAGGACGGCCGGCCGTCGGGTATGACCATGGGCGGGCCGCCGAACGCGAGCGTCGTGGTGTCGTTGTCCGTCCCGGCGACCTCGTCCTGGAAGCCATCGACGCCGTAGGTGACGAGCACGTCACCCGGAAGGAGCTTCCGAGCCTCGGCCCGCAGGCCGTAGGTACGGATGTCGGTGAAGTTGTGGTTCGCGAGAGAGACGGACGCTCCGGGACCCGCCGGGAAGACGGCGTCGAAGACGAGGTTCCGCTCGTTGTCCTGGCCGTACGTGGTCAGGCTGAACCGATCGGCGAGCGCGAAGTCCAGCTCACGGCCCTCGAAGCCCGCCGTGAGCTTCGTGAAGCGCTGCGTGGGGTACGTGATGTCGATCTCTTCGCTGCCCGGCGCGTAGTCGTCCGGGTGGACGAAGCCGAAGCCGCTGTCGTCCGCGTTGTAGTACTCGACCTTCCCGAAGACGCCCAGGCGAGAGTTGAAGTCCCAACCGAGTCGGGCGTCGAAGTTCTGGTCGTCGACGCCGGAGTGCACCACCTGGGCATCGTCGGCGAGCGTGATGTCGCCGAAGCTGCCCGACGGCGCCCGGTAGGAGCCGGCGGTCCGCCAGGAGCCGCCCGTGATGAGCGAGAAGCTCCCCGCCCTCCCCTGGACCCGGGCCGACACCCGGTTCTGCTCACCCGCGGAGCCGAAGAGGTACGAGGCGTCGCCACGGAAGCCCTCCCGCGTGGGGACCTTGGTCAGGATGTTGATGACGCCGCCGATGGCGTCCGAACCGTAGAGAACGGAGGCCGGGCCACGCACCACCTCGACGTGGTCCACCGCCCCGATGTCGATCAGGGCCGGGAGCTCGCCGAAATCGTTCTTGCGGCGGCTGTTGTTCATGCGGAGACCGTCGTTGAGCAGCAGGATCCGCTGGCCGCCCTGCCCCCGGATCTGGGGACGGACCTGATTGATGCCCACCCCCGTCACGTCGAGGCCCGGCTGCGTGCGAAGGAGGTCGGAAACGGTGTTGGGTAGCTGCTCGGCCAGCTCACGCGGCTGGATCACGATAGCCGGACGAGGCGTCTCCGAGATAGCGCGCGGCCCACGGGTCGCGGTCACGATGACCGGGTCGACCGCGTACACGGTCGTGTCGTCCTGCTCGCCCGTGTTCTGCGCCCGCACCTGAATCGGCGCCAGGAGGAGCAGCGCACCCCCGAGCACGACGCTCGCGCCGCGAAGCACGTTGCGCGGCGAGACTCCTGTGGAGGTCGCGAGCGCGGAAGACTGTGCCTGCTGGTCCATCGTGTAGACTCCAATGAAGCGAGGGCGTACGGCGCCCATGAACGCGAGTATGTGGGGGAGAAGCTACGCGCAGCGCGGGATTCCGGGAATTCGGGGATGTACGGCGGCCACGTGGGTGGAATCCCGTACCCTGTTCGCCCGACGCCGGCGCCGCCGGATCAGCCCTGGTCCAGCTCGTGCTCGACGACGAACCGCGTGAGCCCGGCCACGCTGCGGATGCGGAGCTTGGCCATTACCCGCTCCCGATGTGTCTCGACGGTCCGCGGCGAGATCCCCAGCTCCTCGGCGATACCACGGTTGGTGAGCCCCCGGGCGACGAGGACGAGCACCTCGACCTCGCGCGGGGTGAGCGAGTCGATGCGACTCTTCCGCTGCTCCTCCTCCAGCTCCTTGCGCAGACCCACGCTCAGCTGGTGCGTCACGTGACCGCTGAAGTACTCCCGGCCCTCCTGGACGGCGGTGACCGCCGCCCTCAACTCGGCCGGGGCCATGTCCTTGAGGACGTAGCCGTCGGCTCCCGCCCGCACCGCCTCGAGCACGTACTCGGGCTCGTCGTGCATCGAGAGGATCAGGACGCGCACCCCGGTGCCGTCGTCCCGGAGCTCCTGCGCGACCTCGAGTCCGGTCTTGCCCGGCATCGTCACGTCGAGCACCACGACGTCCGGCTCGTGCTCCCGCGCCAAGGCCAGCGCTTCGTCCCCGTCCCCGGCTTCGGCCACGACCTCGAGGCCGTCGACCTCCTCGAGGACCGTGCGGATCCCCTGGCGGACCACCGCGTGATCGTCGGCGATGATGACTCGAAGGCCGTCGTCACTCACGTCGTCACCTCCTGGGGTATCTCTGGGGTCGATGTCACGTTCCGGCGAGGCACGCTGACCCTGACCTGCGCGCCGCCGCTGTCCCCGCTTCCGAGGTGGAGATCACCCCCGAGGGCGCTGATCCGTTCCCGTATGCCCGCGAGCCCGCCCCGCGAGCGCAACCTCGAGGCGGTGTCTTCCGGGAAGCCCGTCCCGTCGTCGGTAACGGTGAGCACGGCGGCGGCCGGGGCGGCCTCGAGGCTCACTCGGACGTTGTGGGCCGAGCCGTGACGGGCGGCGTTCGCGAGGGCCTCCTGGAGCGACCGGTAGAGCGCCACCTCCGCATCGGCGGAGAGCCCGCGGATCGAGTCGGGCGCGTCGAAGGAGACGTGGAACGCATCCTCCTCGTCGAAGTCGCGGGCCAGCGCCCTGAGCGCCGGCAGGAGGCCGAGGTCGTCGAGTGCCATGGGCCGAAGGTTCCGCGTCACGCTGCGGATGCTCTTGATGCCCTCGCCTACCAGGGTCCTGGCCCGGTCCAGAGCCGAGCCGAGCTCCGGCCCGGCGCGCTCTTCCAGGAGCCCGAGCTGCATGTTGAGCGCCGCCAGGACCTGTGCCGTCTCATCGTGCAGCTCCCGCCACAGGCGGTTTCGCTCCTCCTCGTGCTGATGGACCATGCGAGCCTGCAGTCGCTCGAGCTCCTCCTTTCGGGTCTCGAGCGACCGGCGCAGGTCCTCGTTGGCGAGCGCGGCTCCCACCTGGTGGCCGAACGCGAGCAGGAACCGGTTGTCGAGCACCGTGAAGGGGTCACGCGCCTCACCCACCACCACGAGCGCGCCGACCACTTCGTCGTCTCCGAGCACGGGGAGCGCGGCGGTGTAGGCGTGATAGCTTCCGAGGGACGAGTGCTCCCGCGCGGGCCCGGTCACCACCTGCGGGATTCCGGCCCGGCAGACGCGCCGTGCGCTGCGGCTCGCGACCTCGGGCGAGCCCTCGAAGGGCCACAACGCGGACAGCCCGGAGCCCTGTACGAAGGCGCCCCCGTCGGGCTCGGTGAGCCAGAGCGCCGACCCGTGCACGCCACGGAGCGAGAGCGCCCTGCGGAGCATCGCCTCGGTCATCGTCTCCTCGTGGCCCGGCCTCGGCTGAAGCTCGGCGGAGAGGGCCGTGAGGGTGCGCAGGCCCTGATCCAGATCCTCCAAGACGAGGAAGAGGATACCGAGCCCCATGCCCATCTCGAAGACGATGTCGAGGTAGTAGCCCCAGGGGCTCCAGGCGCCCTGTGCCCTGAGGAACGGGTAGTCCAGGTGGTGGAGCGCCCACAGGACGAGTACACCCGTGAGGAAGCGCGCCGCCGGCGAGCGCACCAGGCGGTCGTACCGGAAGAACGCCCACGCCGTCCAGGCCGTGGTCAGACTCAGGAACGCGACCATGGGCCCGGCCGCCCAGGCGAAGCTGTCGAGGACGTAGATGGCCACGTACGACCAGACGACCGGAAAGAGGGCCACCGCCAGGTAGCGGCGCTTCCACACCGTGCGCTGCGAGAAGACCAGCGCGGCCCAAAGAAGCGCGAGCGCGGTCCAGCCGGTGACGACCTGATGCCAGAAGAGCCATCCCGCCGAGCCGGTGACGAGGAACGTCACGATCGCGAGGAGACGGAGCCCATACACGGCCCACGCCAACGCCCACAGGCCGAAGTACTCCTTGCCGTACCGCCGGTACAGAACGGCGCAGAGCACGACCAGCCCGACGGTGACCGCGAGCTGGAGGTACGCCGCGGCCAGCTCCGTCAGGGCCGGTGAAGGTACGCTCAGGTCCATCCCGGAAGATCCCTAGCGGCCGGGGTCGCGGCAACGTGCAGGCCGCCTCCCGGCTATCGTCCGGACGGTGGGCTTCCGGCGGCGCCCCCTCCCCCACACCACATCCCCGGCACCACCGGAAGCCCGAGCCGCTCAGTCGACGAAGGCCCAGAGCCAGCGTCTGCTCTTCTCGTCCATCGACTCGGGATCGCGCACATGATACAGATCGCCCGCCACGTCCCGGATCACGATGCCGCCGCCCGGGACCTCCGTGGGCCAGTCGTCGAGCCGCGTCTGGAACGAGCGCGCGCCCTGTCGAGTCTCCACGCTCCACGTTCGGATCTCGACCTCCTCGTCGACGTCCGCGATGCGCGTGACCTCGAGCACGAAGCCCGCCTCGACCAGCGCTCCCTCGAGCGCGGCCCTCGAGTCCGCATCCAACTCCTCGAGCGTCGTCACGAAGGCGAGCTCCTCGTTGTTCTCGTCCCTCAGCGACAGGTAGGAGCCGGGCTCGGACCACGGGAAGCACCGGTGGACCCGCACCGGCCGCTTCCTCCCGTCCAGCTCCGCCCAGAGCTGCCCGTCGACCCTGCGCTCGAGCGTCAGGCCGGCGACGGCCGCCCCCTTCTCTTTCATCAGCACCATCGTTCCCCCCTCCTTGATCTCTTCCCTTCCCCTCTCACCTGCTCCTGCGCTCTACTGCAACTGCATCTGCAATCCGTGCAGCCGGGCGTAGACCCCGTCGGGACGCGCCAGCAGCTCCTCGTGCGTGCCCCTCTCCACGATACGGCCGCTCTTCATGACGAAGAGCCGTGACGCCTTGTGCAGCGTGGACAGTCGATGCGCGATGGCGAACACGGTCCGGCCGGCCACGAGGCGGTCCATCGCCTCCTGGATGTTGCGCTCGGTCTCCGTGTCGACTGCCGAGGTCGCCTCGTCGAGGATCAGGATCCTCGGGTCGTGCAGGATGGCGCGCGCGATCGAGATGCGCTGACGCTCCCCACCCGAGAGGTTCTGGCCCCGCTCACCGACGATCGTGTCGTAGCCCTGCGGCAGCCTCACGACGAAATCGTGCGCGTTCGCGGCCCGCGCCGCCTCGATGACCTCCTCGGGCGCCGCTTCCGGATGTCCGTAGCGGATGTTCTCCATGACCGAGCCGTGGAACAGATACGGCTCCTGAAGCACCACCCCCATCTGCCTCCGGTAGTGACCCGCGTCGAGCGTACGCACGTCGACCCCGTCCACGAGCACCGCGCCCGCGGTGACGTCGTAGAAGCGAGCGATGAGGTTCGTGATGGTCGTCTTCCCACCACCCGACGGCCCCACCAGACCGATCATCTCGCCGGGGCTCACGTCGAACGAGACGCTCCGCAGCACCTGGCGCACACCGTCGTAGCCGAAGCTGACGTCGTCGAACGTCACCCGACCACGCACCGGCTCCAGCCGCACGGGCTCGGCCGCGTCCACGACGTCGGGCTCGGTGTCGAGCACCTCGAAGACCCGGTGCGCCGAGGTCGTCGCGCGCTGCACCGTACGCGCCATCTGGCCGATGATCTCCATCGGTCCGACGAACATGGTCGTGTACAGCAGGAACGACACGAACGTCCCGGCCGTGAGCGTGACCTCTCCGTCGGTCCCGAGCAGCCTCGGAACCGCGAAGACCCACACCCCCACCGTGGTCCCGTGGACCGCTAGCATCAGAAGCGGCCAGAACGTGGTCCACGAGTGGTGGATCCGGTTGAACTCGTTCGTCACGTCGACGTTGCGCTCGTTGAACCTCCCGGTCTCCCTCTCCTCCTGGTTGAAGGCCTTCACCACGCGCATGCCGGGGATCGTGTCCGAGAGCACGTCCGTGACCCTCGACCATTTCCGCCATGCGCGGATGAAGAACCGGTTCATGTGCTCGCCGTGCTTGAAGATCGCCCAGCAGAACAGCGGCACCGGGATGACCATGACGAGACCGAGCTTCCAGTCGAGGCTGAGCAGCACGGCGCTCAGGCCCGCGAGCATCACGGCCGACAGCGACACGTCCACCACGCCGAAGGCCAGGAAGTCCCAGAGCCTGTCGGTGTCGGAGCTCACGCGCGTGATGAGGCTCCCCGTCTTCTTCCTCGAGTAGAAGCCGAGCGAGAGCCGCTGCAGGTGCTCGTAGAGCTCCGTCCTCAGGTCGCGGGCAACCCACTCCCCCAGCACCGACATATGGCGCAGCCGCACCAACGCGCCGGCCTGCCGGACGACGTACACGGCGATCATCGCGGCCACGGCGACCCACGCGACGAACACGCCGCGCTCGAGCGGCAGCGTGCCGTCCTGCACGGGGCGCACCACGGAGTCGATCACGTATCCCGCCAGGTACGGCGGCACGAGGCTCACGCCCGTGATCAGCGTCGCGGCCGCGAAGCCGAGGCCGACCTGCTTCCGGTACGGACGCAGGTATCCCAGCAGCCTCCACAGCACCGCGCTCTGGTTGCCGGCCACCAGGGCCTGGGCCTCACGGATCGGCGCGGCGATGCTCGCTGCGTACTCGTCGTCGGCGTCGGTCGCGTCGATGCTCCGGCCTTCGAGCTCCTGATCGAGCACGAAGCGGATGTTCTCGACCGCGCGCCGCTGGCGGTGCGTGTAGCGGACGATGGCCAACGCGGGCTCGTCCGGCTCCCCGAGGAACGTGAGCGAGCTCCCCGAGAGACCGGGTGTCTCGCGCATGGCCCCAACCGCGCGCCGGGCCAACGTCTCGACGCTCCACTCCTCACCGTCGCGCCTGGCCACCGCCACGTGCTCGGGCCCGAGCGCGAGCCACGCCTCGGACAGGCGCATGCCCGCATCAAGGTCGATCAGGGCATATAGCTGAACCGGGTGGCCGCCCCAGGCACCCTCGATCGCCCGACGCACCTCGACAGGCATCCGGGCCGGCTGGTCCGTGTACCGCTCGATGATCGTCCGATCGATCGTCGCTTGATTCACCTTGTTCATTGCTCTTCTCATCTGGCATCGAGGTCTCGTCGCCCCCGTCCAGGGCAACAAAAAAATCCGGGCTTCCTGTGCCGCGCGGGGCGGCGGAAGACCGGACGTGATGCCTCGAGTTGTTCTACGGCTACGTCAAGTTTCCGCCTCCGGCCGGGTAGCGATCGGCGTGGGGATTCGCGTGCGTGCGGCGTAGTACGACGCGAGCACGTCTACCCGGTAGTCGCCCGTCATCCAGGCGGCGCTTCCGTTGTAGTAGGTGACGTGCATCGGGCCTCGCGTCGTTTCGATGCGTAGATTCCGCCGGGACAGGATGTCCCTTGCGGCTATGCTAGATAGGTACGGGGGGAGGGAACGTCAAGTTTCGAGCGGCAGTACAGCATTCGGTGGCCCGTGGAACGCCACCGTCTTGCCCACGACGCGCGCTGCTCGGACATTCCAGCCTCTTCGGTCTTCCAGGCACGCGCGCCCCATCGATCAGAACCAGGAGTGACATGGTGAAGAAGGTACTCACGACGCTCGCGGCACTCGCCCTGCTCACGGCCGCCCCGGTCGCGGGACAGGCCGCCAACTTCAGCTTCTTCATCACGAGCTACGGGCCCGGCGACGGCGCGAACCTCGGTGGCCTCTCGGGAGCGGACAACCACTGTCAGACGCTCGCCTACGCCCAGGGCTACGGCGACGCCGAATGGCACGCGTACCTCTCGGCCATGGCCATGGACGGACAGCCGGCCGTGAACGCCCGCGACCGCATCGGCCGCGGCCCGTGGTACAACTACCGCGGCGTGCTCATCGCGCGCGATGTCACGGACCTGCACTCCGAGAACGCCAACATCAACAAGGAGACCGCGCTCACCGAGCGTGGCGGCACGGTCAACGGACGGGGCGACGACCCGAACCAGCACGACATCCTGACGGGGTCGAACCTCGACGGGACGGTCTTCACGGGTGAGGGCGCCACGGCGTGCAACAACTGGACCAGCAACGCATCCGGCGAGGGCAGCGCGCGCGTGGGGCACTTCGACCGCCAGGGCGGTGGAGACAACCCGACATCCTGGAACTCGGCCCACAACTCCCGCGGCTGCAGCCAGGAGGACCTCGTCGCTACCGGTGGCAACGGGTACTTCTACTGCTTCGCGGCGGCGGGGAACGTGCCCCCGCCCCTCAACGAGGAAGAGTAGGGCGCAGGAGCCGACCGCAAGCACATGCAACGGACCGCTTTGATCATCGGGGCCCTCCTCGCGGGGGCCCCGATCGTGCATTCAGCCTGCCTCGCCCAGGAGACACACGCCATGGATGCGTGGGGGATCACCGCCGTCGAAGGACTGGAGCTCGGCCATCACACGCTGACCCGGAGGCCCACGGGCTGCACCGTCGTCCTGGCCAGAGAGGGCGCCGTCGGGGGCGTGGACGTCCGCGGGAGCGCGCCCGGTACGCGTGAGACGGACCTGCTGGATCCCGTGAAGTCACCCGACACGCGGGTGAACGCCATCGTGCTCTCCGGAGGGTCCGCGTTCGGGCTCGCGGCCGCGGAGGGGGTGATGGGATACCTCGTCGAGCGTGACATCGGCTACCGGGTGGGATCGCAGATCGTGCCCATCGTCCCGTCCGCGATCATCTACGACCTGGGTCTCGAGGACGGCGATCGCGTCCGGCCGGGTCCCGAGTGTGGCTACGCCGCCGCATCCGATGCGTCGAAGGAGACGCCCGAGGAAGGATCGGTCGGCGCGGGTGCGGGCGCGACGGTCGGCAAGTCCGGCGGACCGGGGGCGCGGCCCATGAAGGGCGGCTTCGGCACGGCATCGATCACCCTCGAGAGCGGGCTGACGGTAGCGGCCGCCGTGGTGGTGAACGCGGTGGGAGACATCGTCGATCCGACCACCGGACAGGTCGTGGCCGGCGCGCTGCGCGAGGACGGCTCCTTCGTGGACGTGCGCTCGCGCATGCGTGAGGGGCAGACCATCGGCGGGGATTCGGGCGCCAACACGACCATCGGGGTCGTCGCCACGAACGCCGTACTCACCAAAGCCGAGGCGACCAAGATGGCGGAGATGGCCCAGGACGGCCTCGCGCGTACCATCTACCCGGCACACACCGTAAACGACGGGGACACGGTGTTCTCGCTGGCGACCGGAGCCTGGGACGGCGAGGTCGACGTCACCCTGATCGGCGCGCTCGCGGCCGACGTCATGGCCGAGGCGGTTCTCCGCGCGGTCAGGCTCGCCGAGGGGCTGCCCAACATTCCCTCGGTCTCGGACCTGGCGCGCTGAGCCGCGCGACCGCCCCCGCCGAGGCGTAGCGGCCCCACGGCATGGCGCTCCAACTCGGCCTCCTTCTCGGATACTCGGCCGCCCTCGTCCTTCTCGGCTTCCTGCTCTCCAGCAAGGTGGAAGGCAGCGCGAGCTTCTTTGTCGCCGACCGTGGGCTCGGGCCTGGGCTCGTCTTCTCGACCGTGCTCGCCGCGAACATCGGGGCGGGCTCGATCATCGGCGCCTCCGGGCTCGGCTACACGGACGGGCTGTCGGCCTGGTGGTGGGTGGGCTCGGCCGGCATCGGATCGATTCTGCTGGCCGTCTGGATCGGGCCGCGCATCTGGCGTGTGGCGTCCGACAACGACCTGTATACGGCGGGCGACTACCTGGAGCGCCGCTACGGCAGCCCGGTACGCGCCACGATCGCGTCCCTGATGTGGGTGCTGACGCTGATCATTCTCGCGGCCCAGCTCATCGCGATGTCGGAGATCCTCGAGTGGGTTCTGGGCGCGCCACGCTGGGCCGGAGCGCTCATCGGCGGGCTCGTCATGACCGCGTACTTCGCGGCCGGCGGGCTCCTCACGTCCGCATGGGTCAACATGGTCCAGCTGATCGTGCTCCTGGGCGGCTTCGCGGTCGGCGTCCCGCTCGCGCTCTCCGGAGCGGGGGGTTGGGAGGCCATCGTGGCCGCCCAGCCGGCGGACCCCGAGCGCTCGAGCTTCCTCTTCGGGCCGGGCTCGGGAATCGTCCTCGTGGCGCTGCTCGTGCCCGCCTTCATCGTATCGCCGGGGCTGCTGCAGAAGGCGTACGGAGCCCGCGACGAGCGTGCGGTCCGACTGGGTATAGGCCTCCAGGGTCTGGTGCTCCTCGTCTTCGCCTTCGCCCCGGTGGTCATCGGTATGGTGGCACACGTCTACGACCCGGCGCTCGAGAACGCGGAGTTCGCCGTGCCGGTCGTGCTCACCCACGGCCTCCCGAGCCTCCTCGGTGCGCTCGGGCTCGCGGCGGTGTTCTCGGCGGAGCTGAGCTCGGCAGACGCCGTGCTCTTCATGCTGTCGACGTCGCTCTCGAAGGACATCTACAAGAGGTACGTGGCACCCGAGGCGAGCGACGCGCGCGTGCTCCGCGTCGCGCGGACGTCCGCGGTCGCCGGCGGGGTCCTGGGCGTCCTGCTCGCCGTCGTGATTCCGACCGTCATCGCCTCGCTGACGGTCTTCTACGCCGTGCTCAGCGTGAGCCTCTTCGTGCCGATCGCCGCCGGGCTGCACTCTCGTCGGCCCGGGGTGCCCGAGGCGATGGCGGCGATCGGGGTCGGCATCGCGGTGCTCTTCTGCGCCCGTCTGGCCGACCTGAGCTCCCTCTCGCGACTGCTCGATCCCACCCTCGTGGCCATCGTCTCGTCCGGCGTGGCCTTCGCGCTGGTCTTCCTCGTGCGGCGCCCGAAAACCCCGCAGAATCTCGGATAAGACGACAGTCACAGCGTGACTATAATCACACGTCGCGCCCGCCGGCCCCGAGGAGCCGACGCCCGTATTACCTTACAGGCTCAACACCTTTGCCCGAACACTCGGGCGCATCGAAAAGCCCCCGCAACACTCGACCGGAGACCGGCCAAGTGAGCACCTTCGACGACCAACTCGAGAAAGTCAGGAACGGCAGCGGATTCATCGCCGCGCTCGATCAGAGCGGGGGCAGCACCCCCAAGGCCCTGAGGGCGTACGGCGTGGGCGAGGACGCCTGGTCGAGCGAGGCCGAGATGTTCGACCTCGTCCATCAGATGCGATCGCGCATCATCACGAGCCCGGCCTTCGACGGGGACCGGATCCTCGGCGCGATCCTCTTCGAGCGGACGATGGACAGCGACATCGAGGGGATCCCGACGGCCGAGTACCTGTGGTCGCAGAAGCACGTGGTTCCCTTCCTCAAGATCGACAAGGGCCTGGCCGACCTCGAGAATGGCGTGCAGCTCATGAAGCCGATCCCGGGTCTCGACGAGCTTCTGCAGCGGGCACGAGCCAAGGGGGTCTTCGGCACCAAGGAGCGCTCCGTCGTCAAGGAGGCGAACGCCGACGGCATCGCGGCGATCGTGAAGCAGCAGTTCGAGGTCGGCAAGCAGGTGCTCTCCAACGGGCTCGTTCCGATCCTCGAGCCCGAGATCGACATCCATTGCCCCGACAAGGCGGAGGCCGAAGCGATTTTGGAGGAGGAGATCCGGAAGGGCCTCGACGCCCTGGGCGACGACGAGCTCGTCATGCTCAAGCTCACGCTCCCGGAAAAGCCCAACCTCTACAAGGCGCTCATCGAGCACCCGAACGTGCTCAAGGTCGTCGCGCTCTCCGGCGGCTACAGCCGGGACGAGGCCAACGACCGTCTGTCCCAGAACAACGGGATGATCGCGAGCTTCTCGAGGGCGCTGGTCGAGGGCCTGGTGGCCCAGCAGTCGGACGACGAGTTCAACAGCGGCCTCGACGAGGCCATCGGGAGCATCTTCGCGGCCTCGATGACCTGAGCGGGGGCCTGGCCCTCGCGCGGAGGCCGTAGACGGCCGGCCGTCAGGCCGAGTGTAGCTCCAGCTCCGTCGTGATGTCGATCGCGGCGCTGATGCTCCGATAAACGGGGCATTTGCTCGCGTGGAAGCCGAAGACGCGGTCGATCGTCTCGCGCTTCTCCTCATCTGCCCTGAGCCGGTAGGTGACGTGGATGCGCTTGATGACGATCACGCCGTCGTCCTCCTTCTCGACCTCACCGCGCACATCGGCCACAAGAGCTCCGTCGCTCGCGTCGATCCCGCGCGCCTCCAGCGCGCCCCCGAAGGTGCCCATCAGTCAGCCGCCGGTCGCGGCCATGACGTAGTCGAGCGTGGTCGTGATCTCGCGCTCGGGCTCCACGCCGTAGTGCTCGGCGATGGCGCTGTGGACACCGAACTCGACGGGACCGTCGTGAGCGGGCAGCCAGGCATGGCGGTGGGGACCGCGCAGCCGTTCGATGTGGATGTCCGCTGTGTAGACGACGTCGCCCATGACTCCCTCCCGATCCACCGATTGTGCGGACCCGGGGATGCCGAAGCAAATCGACCTACCCAACCAGCGTCTCCAGCTCGCGCTCGACGGCGTCCCAATCTTCGGTCGTCCGCTCGATCTTCTCGGCGAGTCTGGCGCGCTCGCCGTCCAGAGCCGAGACCTCCTCCGCGGGGGTGTCGTCGTAGTAGCCCGGCGTGGCGAACACGGCATCGATCTCGGCGAGCCGCTCCTCCGCCGCTTCGAGCACGGCCATGAGCTCCTCGCGGCGCTGCTCGAGCTTCTTGCGCTTCTTGGCCGCCTCGGCGGCCCGCGCAGCTGCCTCGGCGGCGGCTCGCGCCTCTTTCTCCTCCTTGGCGCTCTTCCGTTCCTTGGTCTTCTCGCGCTTCGCTTTCAGCACGACGGCGTCGGCATCCAGGTGGTCGTCGCCCGAGAAATGGACGTATTCGTCGTACGTACCGAGGTAGTCGGTGATGCCGGCGGCGGAGATTTCGACGATTCGGCTGGCCAGCCGGCTCACGAACCAGCGGTCGTGGGACACGAGGATCAGCGTCCCGTCGAATCGCTTGAGACCCTCCACGAGCGCCTCGATCGACTCGAGGTCCAGGTGGTTCGTCGGCTCGTCGAGCACGAGCACGTTGGGATCCTCGAGCGCGAGCCGCGCGAAGGCCAGCCGGGCAGCCTCACCACCGGAAAGCGAGCTCAGCCGCTTCTTGCCGTCGTCCCCCGAGAAGAGCACGAGACCCAGCTGTCCCCGCACGAACCCCCGGTCCTTCCCGGGACAGAAGCCCCACAGCCACTCCTCGATGGTCTCGTCCGTGCCTCCCGACTCGAGCTCTTCTCGGATGTCCTGGGCGAAGTAGCCCGGATACGTCTCGTAGCCCCACTCCACCCCGCCCGCGTCGGCCTCGAGCCGACCGACCAGGATCTTGAGGAGCGTCGACTTGCCGATGCCGTTCGGACCCATGATGGCGACCCGGTCGCCGCGACGGACCTCCAAATCGACGCCGTGGAGCACCTCCTTGTCGCCGAAGCTCTTCTTCACGCCCTCGATCTTCAGCACCTCGCGCCCGCTGGGTCGGCGCTGCTCGAAGCGGAACGTCGGATAACGGCGTGAGCTGCCCGGGAGCTCATCGAGCTCGTTCGCCTTCTTTTCGATGAGGCGCAGCTTGCTCTGGGCCTGGCGCGCCTTGCTGGCCTTGGCCCGGAAGCGGTCGACGAAGTCCTGATGGTGGGCGATCTCCTTCTCGCGCTGCTCGATCTCCTTCTCGCGCCGCTCGCGCTCGGCAACCTTCTGCTCGAGGAAGTCCGAGTAGTTGCCCGGGTAGGCGGTGACCGTGCCATAGTCCACGTCGAGGATCCGCGTCGCGACGTTGTCGAGGAAGCGGTGATCGTGGGAGATCACGACCGCGGGTCCCTTGAAGTCCTCCAGGAACTTCTCCAGCCACCGGATGGAGAGGATGTCGAGGTGGTTCGTCGGCTCGTCGAGCAGCAGGGCGTCCGGCGCGGAGGCGAGCACCTGAGCGAGCAGCACGCGCAGCTTGAAGCCGCCCGACAGCGTCGAGAGGGCGTCGTGATGCAGCTCGGCGGGGATGCCGAGGCCCTCCAGGATGAGCGCCGCTCGCGCCTCGGCGGCGTATCCGTCGTGGCGCTGCACCGTCTCCTCGAGATGGCCGAAGCGCTCCACGTCGAAGTCGTCCTCGCCCCGGGCGAGGATCTCCTCCTTCTCCTGTATCGCCTCCCAAAGCTCGCGGTTTCCCATGAGCGCGACGCTCAGGATGGACTCCTCCTCGTGCAGGAACTGATCCTGCCGCAGCACGCCCAGCCGGTATCCCTTGGGAACCTGGACCGAGCCCTCCGTCGGCTGGAGATCTCCCGCGATGATGTTGAGGAGCGTCGTCTTGCCGGAGCCGTTCGCGCCGACGAGCCCGTAGCGCTCACCGGGATTGAGCTGCAGAGAGGCGCCGGCGAAGAGGAGCCGGTCGCCGTACGACATGCCGAGGTTGGAAGCCGAGATCATGGGCGGAGAATGTAGCCAAGTCGGCACCCATGGTGGCCCTCCGGACGGCGAAGCGGGGCCGCCTCCCGCGTCAGCTCGATGCCGAGCCCGCCTCGCCCAGCCACTGGAAGCCCACCCGCAGCACGATCAGGATCCCCGCGATCACGCCGATGGCGACGAGGGACTCCATG
>JASFUR010000006.1:0-22863 GCA_050050215.1 Gemmatimonadota bacterium | reverse complement strand
GTCGACTCCCTCGACCGCCTGCCCTTCTCGATCCGCGTCCTGCTGGAGAACACGCTCCGGCACGCCGGCGGCAGCTACGTCTCGGCCGAGGACGTGAAGGCCGTGGGTGCCTGGAGTCCTACCAACTCGGGCGCGGACGTGCCCTTCATGCCCTCGCGTGTGGTGCTGCAGGACTTCACGGGTGTGCCCGCGGTGGTCGACCTGGCCGCGATGCGCGACGGAATCAAGGAGCTCGGCGGCGATCCGGCACGGATCAACCCCGTGGTGCCGGCCGACCTGGTGATCGACCACTCGGTGCAGGTCGACTACTTCGGCACGGTCGAAGCCTTTCAGCTCAACGTCGAGCGTGAGTTCGAGCGGAACCACGAGCGCTACGCGCTGCTCCGCTGGGCGCAGGAGGCGTTCGACAACTTCTCCGTCGTCCCGCCGGGCACCGGCATCGTGCACCAGGTCAACCTCGAGTACCTCGCCTCGGTCATCCACCGCCGCGAGGAGGACGGAGGGTTCCTCGCCTACCCGGATACACTGGTGGGCACCGACTCGCACACGACGATGGTCAACGGCCTCGGCGTCGTCGGCTGGGGCGTGGGCGGCATCGAGGCCGAGGCCGTCGTGCTCGGCCAGCCCTACTACATGCTCCTTCCCGAGGTGGTGGGCATGAAGCTCACCGGAACGCTCCCGGAAGGCGCGACCGCGACCGACCTGGTCCTGCGCGTGACCGAGATGCTCCGGAAACACGGAGTGGTCGGTCGATTCGTCGAGTACTACGGCCATGGGCTGAGCCACCTCACGCTGCCGGACAAAGCGACGCTCGCCAATATGTCGCCGGAGTACGGAGCGACGATCGGCTTCTTCCCCGTGGACGAGCAGACGCTCATCTACCTGAGGGGAACGGGCCGCCCCAATGCGATGGTCCAGCGCGTCGAGCGCATCAGCAAGGAGCTCGGTCTCTTCCGCACGGACGATACGCCGGATCCGGAGTACACCTCGACGCTCGAGCTCGACCTGAGCACCGTGGAGCCGAGCCTCGCCGGGCCGAAGCGCCCACAGGACCGCATCCGCCTCGCGGACATGCGCAGCCAGTTCGAGAAGGACCTGCCGAACCTCGTGCCCGCCGGCTTCTCGGTTCCGTCGAGGGCGAGGGCCGAGGGCGAGGGCCAACCGCGGACCGCGGAGAGCTGGGCTGGAGAGGGCGGCAACGAGCCGGTCACCGTCGCCGACACGATCGAGGCCGCGCAGGGCCGCACGGTCACGGTCGACCACAACGGCTCCCCCGTCGAGATCGGTGACGGAACAGTGGTCATCGCGGCCATCACCAGCTGCACCAACACGTCGAACCCGTCGGTGATGGTGGGAGCGGGCCTCCTTGCCAAGAAGGCGATCGAGAAGGGGCTGCAGGTGAAGCCCTGGATGAAGACCTCGATGGCGCCCGGAAGCCAGGTGGTCACCGACTACCTCACGAAGTCCGGACTCCTCGAGTACCTGGACGAGCTGAAGTTCAACGTGGTCGGCTACGGCTGCACGACGTGCATCGGAAACAGCGGGCCCCTACCCGCCGACGTGCACAAGGCGGTCGAGGAGAACGGCCTGGTGGTCGCGGCAGTGCTTTCGGGCAACCGCAACTTCGAGGCGCGCATCCACCCGTTGGTCCGCGCGAACTACCTCGCCTCGCCCGCGCTCGTCGTGGCGTACGCGATCGCCGGGCGCGTCGACATCGACCTCTACAACGAACCCCTCGGTCACGGGTCCGACGGGCAGCCCGTCTTCCTGGCCGACATCTGGCCAGCCCCTCAGGAGATCCGCGACACCGTCGCTTCGGCGCTCGAGCCCGAGATGTTCACGAAGCGCTACGAGGTGGTGAATACCGGAGATGAGAACTGGCAGGCTCTGCCGGTCCCCGCCGAGAGCAAGCTCTACGACTGGGCCGACGACTCCACCTACGTCCGCCTCCCTCCGTTCTTCGAGGGCATGAGCACGGACGTGCCGCCGGCGACGGACATCGAGGGTGCTCGGGTCATGGCCCTGCTCGGCCAGTCCGTCACGACGGACCACATCTCGCCGGCCGGCGCGATCCCCAAGGGTGAGCCCGCCGCGCGCTACCTCGAGTCGCACGGCGTCGAGCGTAAGGACTGGAACACCTTCGGCTCCCGGCGCGGGAACCACGAGGTGATGATGCGTGGCACCTTCGGCAACGTGCGCATCAAGAACCTGCTCCTCGACGGCAAGGAAGGCGGTTACACGATCTACTTCCCGACCGACGAGGTCATGCCGATCTACGACGCCTGCATGAAGTACCAGGAGGACGGCACCCCCCTCATCGTCATCGCCGGTGAGGAGTACGGAACGGGCAGCTCACGGGACTGGGCGGCCAAGGGTACCGACCTGCTCGGGGTCCGAGCCGTCATTGCCGAGAGCTACGAGCGCATCCACCGGAGCAACCTGGTCGGCATGGGCGTCCTCCCGCTGGAGTTCCAGAAGGGGGACAACCCGGAAAAGCTGGGGCTGACCGGCCGGGAGACCTTCACGATCACTGGTATCGCGGACGGGCTCGAACCCAGGTGCACCGTGGACGTGACGGCGACTGCCGAGGACGGGAAGCAAACGAGCTTCCAGGCGAACGTGCGGCTCGACTCCGAGGTGGACGTCGAGTACTACATGAACGGAGGCATCCTCCAGACCGTGCTCCGGAAGATGGCCCGCGGGGAGATGTAACGGGCGGGACGACCGACCCGCGCTTCGACGACCCGCTAGGCGGACTCCGGGAAGCGCTCCGGCGCCGCGGCCGCGGGAGGTCCGAGGACCTCCTGCAGGATCACGGCCCGCCGGAGCGCGCTCCGTGTATGCGTCTTGAGCTGACGACGCACCGAGCGCACGTCCCGGCTCAGCCCGACCTTCATCGGGTCGAGGTTGTCCTGCTCGGACCTGCGCCGGGTCGAGGGATCCGTCCCGAAATCGCGATGGGAGCGATGCGCCCGATGCTCGGGGCGCCACCCGACCCGCGTCGCGCGGACCGGGATCGGCTCGGCTTCGGCGGGCGTGGTCTCTATGGGCTCGGGTGGCTTCGGCGCCGACCTGCGAGCCGGAGTCCGACCGCGGGCGAGGCCCGCGATCTCCTCCCAGATGTCGGCCGGGACCATCCCCTCCGACGACCCGGGTGACTCCTTCTTCGCAGTCTCCCTCGAGCCGTACGGCCCCGTGTACGGAGGAAGTGTCTCCCGCTTCTGCTGCGTGGTCTCCACCTCGTAGGTGTCGTCGTAGGACGGCTCTTCGTCGTAGGTGGGCAGCTCGTCCTTCCAGTCCCGCTCGTCCGGCACGCTGGACGTGTCCTGGCCGGAACCACCGGTCTGTTGCTGCCGCTTCTTCTTCGACCTCGCGATGGAGTCGATGATCGAGAAGACGATGATGATGGCGAAGAAGATCAGCTGCTCCATGCGATCTCCCCGCTACCGGGCCCGACCCGAGTCGTCATAACGGCGTTCCTCAATCGATCGGCCCCCTGTCTTCCTGCTCGTCGGGGCCGGCGATCGCAGTCCGCATCTGGGTGTCTGCCTGGATGTTCCGGTACCGCACGTAGTCCATGACGCCGAGGTTGCCCTGGCGGAACGCGTCGGCCATGGCCAGCGGAACCTGGGCTTCGGCCTTCACGACCTCGGCCTGCATCTCACCGACTAGCGCCTTCATCTCCTGTTCCTTGGCGACGGCCATGGCGCGCCGCTCCTCCGCACGGGCCTGGGCGACACGCTTGTCCGCTTCCGCCTGATCCGTCTGGAGCTCGGCGCCGATGTTCTTCCCGACGTCGACGTCCGCGATGTCGATGGAGAGGATCTCGAACGCGGTGCCGGAGTCGAGTCCCTTTCCCAGCACGGTCTTGGAGATCGCATCGGGGTTCTCGAGCACGGCCTTGTGAGAATCCGCCGAGCCGATCGTGGACACGATACCCTCGCCGACGCGCGCCAGGATCGTCTCCTCACCCGCGCCGCCGACCAGCCGGTTGATGTTCGCCCGGACCGTCACGCGAGCCACGGCGATGAGCTGGATGCCGTCCTTGGCCATCGCCGCGACCTTGGGCGTGTTGATCACCTTCGGGTTCACCGAGACCTGCACCGCTTCGAAGACATCGCGGCCCGCGAGGTCGATGGCGGCGGCCTGGTTGAACGCCAGGTCGATATTCGCCTTGTCGGCGCTGATGAGCGCGCCCACGACCCGATCGACCCGACCGCCGGCCAGGTAGTGCGCCTCCAGGAGATTGATGTCGAGGTCGAGCCCCGCCTTGGTCGCGTTGATGAGCGGCCGCACGACAGCCGGTGGAGAAACCTTCCTCAGACGCATGCCGACGAGCGTTCCCATGCCCACACGCACGCCGGCCGAGAGCGCCTCGATCCAGAGGCGGACTGGAATGAGCCAGAGGATCATCGCGACGAAGAAGATGATCGCGACGGGTATGATGAGCGCGAGTGCCTCAGTCATGCATCAGGTCCCGGACAGGGTGATTGTGTGGTAGCTCGGGGTCACGCCAGCTCCGCGGGCTCCTCGCCCACCGGTCGGACGACGTGACGATAGCCCTCCGCGCTGACGATGCGGATGGGCGTGCCTTCGGTGATCCATTCGGACTCGGAGACGACGTCGATACGCTCGTCGTCGAAGAGCCCGGTGCCGGACGGCCGCAGATCGGTGATCGCCTTCCCCACGGCCCCCACGAGGTCGGGCCGGGACTTGGACGACTCGTATCCGATGGCGCGGTCGGTCCTCTGCAGGAGGAAGATCCCGCTCTTGGCGAGCCGAGAGCTCCCCGGAAGGGTCCGGATCATCGCCCAGGCGCTCACCGCGATAAGAACAACCGTGGTGGAGAGGACCAACCCCGCGCGCGTGAAGTCCGCGCTCGTCGGGAGCGAGCCCATGAGGCTCAGATACAGGCCGGCCAGGATGCCCAGCCCTCCGAGGATGCCGAACAGGCCGAACCCCGGAATGAGGAAGACCTCCACACCGACGAGCACCAGCCCGACACCGAAGACGATCAGGTCCTCGAGGCCCGCGAGCCCGACGATGAGGTGCGATCCGAAGAACAGGGAAAGCGCCAGAATCCCCGCGGTGCCGGCCAACCCGAACGACGTCGTCTTGATCTCGACGATGAGCCCCAGGAATCCGAGCGTCAGCAGGAACGGAGCCACGACCGGATTCGAGAAGAACCGGACGACGCCCTCGGCCCAGTTGGTGTCTGTCGACACCACGTTCGCGTCGGAGGCGCCCAACGCCGCGAGCATCTCGGGAAGATCGTCGACCTCGGTGGCATACCCCACACTCACGGCCTCCTCGGTCGTGAGCGTGAGCAGCTTGCCCGCTTCCACCACACCGTCGATGGCGATGTCCTCGTCCACCATGGCTGCGGCGATCTCGGGATCGAGCCCGTGGGTCTCGGCGAGCGCACGCATCTCGCTGCGCATGGCGGAGACGATCTTCTCCGACGCCTTGGTCCCGGATCCGTCCACCGGCGTGGCGGCACCGATCACGGAGCCCGGCCGCATGTAGATGCCGTCGGTGGCGAGCGCGATGAGCGCGCCGGCCGAGAACGCGCGCCGGTTCACGAGCGTATAGACCGGCACGGGGGAGTCGCTCAGGGCATCGGCGATCCGCTCGGCGGCATCGACCCGACCGCCGGGCGTGTCCATGTCCAGCACCACGAACGAGGCACCGGCCGCCGCGGCCTCTTCGAGGCTGCGCTCGATGAAGGGCGCGAGGCCGAACTCCACCGTGCCGGTGAACGGCACTCGATAGGCCGACGCCTGGGCCTCGACGCCCAGGGGAGCCGCGACGAACGCCAGAAGCGCCGATACGGCGCGAAGAGCAACCGGGAGGGAGCAGCGCATGGGGTCCTTCCTCCGCGTGATATGCATCGTCTACAAGGTATCGTGTCTCGACACCCGCACAAACGCGACGGATCCACGTCCGGACGGGTGTTCTCGATGGTTTCCCATACCCCCTATACGACGGAATGGCCCGGAGTCTTCTCCTCGCGCGACACGCGAGGAACACCCATCCTTCCGCGTGTATACGGGCCCGCTCTCCAGGGCGAACGGCCCCGGACCCCACAGCCGGAGTGGAAACTTGTCGGACCGACCGATGCGGGAAGCATGGATCGTGGATGGTGTGAGGACACCGATCGGGCGCCACGGAGGGTCGCTGGCGTCGATCCGGCCGGACGACCTCGCGGCTCTCACCATCGAGTCGCTCGTCGACCGCTCGGGGATCGATTCCGCGACGATCGACGACGTCCTCTTCGGCTGCACCAATCAGGCCGGAGAAGACAATCGGAATCTCGCCCGAATGGCGCTGCTCCGGGCAGGGCTGCCCGTCACCGTCCCGGGCCAGACGATCAATCGACTCTGCGGGTCCGGCATGCAGGCGGTGGTCTCGGCCTTCCACGCGATCGCGGTGGGCGAGGGCGATGTGTTCATCGCGGGAGGAGCCGAGAGCATGAGCCGGGCGCCCTACGTGATGCTGAAGCCGTCGGTCGGCTACGCGCGCGGAACACCGGAGGTGGCCGACACCGTCCTGGGATGGCGCTTTCCGAACCCGGAGTTGGCTCCCGAGTGGACGATCGGCCTGGGAGAGACGGCCGAGGTCATCGCCGAGGAGTTCGGCGTGAGTCGCGAAGCCCAGGACGTCTTCGCGGCGACGAGCCAGGCGCGAGCGGAAGCCGCCATCGAGGCCGGGCGCTTCGCGGACGAGATCGTCCCGGTGTCGGTTCCCCAGCGGAAAGGGGACCCGGTCGTCGTGGACACGGACGAGCACCCGCGGCCCGGGACCACCGCGGAGGTCCTGGCGAGGCTCCGACCCGTCTTCAAGAAGGACGGGACGGTCACGGCCGGAAACTCCTCGGGGATCAACGACGGAGCCGCGGCCCTGCTGGTTGTCTCCGCGGAGCGCGGCGAGGAGCTGGGCCTCGAGCCGCTCGTGCGGGTGGTCACCGGCGCCGTGGCCGGGGTCGAGCCACACAGGATGGGTATCGGGCCGGTCCCGGCGACCAGGATCGCGCTGGAGCGCGCGGGCTGGACGGTCGACGATCTGGACGTGGTCGAGCTCAACGAGGCCTTCGCCGCACAGTCCCTCCCCTGCATCTCGGAGCTGGGACTGGACCCGGAGACGGTCAACGTCAACGGAGGAGCGATCGCGCTCGGTCACCCGGTCGGCTGCTCGGGTGCGCGCATCGTCGTGACGCTCCTGCACGAGATGAAGCGCCGAAAGTCGAAGCGCGGCCTCGCGACGATGTGCATCGGAGTCGGTCAAGGCATCGCTTGCCTCCTGGAGGCGGTCTCATGAGCCACGAAGAGCGGCTGGAAGAGCTTCGCACGCAGATCAAGGCCGTGGACAGGGAGCTCGTGCAGCTCATCGGCAAGCGACGTGACCTCGTCCTTGAGATCGGCCGCGCCAAGGAGGCCCTGGGCCGCCCGGTCCTGGACCCGCCCCAGGAAGCGAAGGTCGTGCGGAGGGCCGCGGAGATCGCCCGGGAGCTGGGCATCGACGAGGAGCTCACGCGCGACGTGATCTGGCGGATCATCGCGGCCGCACGGGACGCTCAGGAAGGGCGTACGAGCTGGGGCCCCTAGGTTTCGATGGGCCCCGCTAGGGCCCCCGGGTCCCGCCAGGGCCGCGGGATCGGTCCGGCCGCCCGAAGGGGCGACCGGACCCGGATCGTCAGTCCGCTCGGGTGGCCGTCGGCCCCTGGGCCATGTACGCCATCACCCGGGACGTGCCGCCCACGGGGACACGCACGCCGTAGATCTCCCCCGGGGGCGTCACCCCGCGGACGAGGTGGGGGTTCAGGTCTCGCACGATCCCGACATCGACCCCCAGGGACTCGGACACGGTCGACAGGTCGGTGCGTCCGGGCACGAAGACCATGTCGAACTCGTACGCGGGCGTGTCGGCTGCGAAGCCGGTCGCGTCCGCCTCGTTCGCCAGGATCGCCGTGGCGATGAGCCGTGGCACGTACTGCCGGGTCTCCCGGGGCAGATAGCTCAGGACCTCCCAGTAGATGTCCTCGTCGCCCGTGCGCCCGTCCGCGTGGCGGCGCAGGATGCGCTCGACCCGTCCGGGGCCGGCGTTGTAGGCGGCAGCGGCGAGGTACCACGACCCGAAGCGGCCGTGCAGGTACTCGAGGTAGTCGAGCGCTGCGTCCGTGGCTCGGAGCGGATCACGCCGCTCGTCGACGTAGTCGTCGACGCGGAGCCCGAGATCGAGCGCCGTCGGCCCCATGAACTGCCAGATCCCGACCGCGGAGACGTGTGACTCCGCCATGGGCGACAGCCCGGACTCGATCATCGCCAGGTACAGGAGATCCTCCGGCATGCCCCGATCGCGCAGCTTGCCGCGAATCATGCCCTCGAAGAGGCCACGACGCCGCAGGAGCGCCTCGAACTCGGCCCTCCGGACCGTCTGGAACTGGTCGATCCAGTGCTCCACGGACTCGTTCATGTGGAGCGGGATGGCCGGGCTCTCGTCCGCCACGGTCATGCCTCCGAACTTCGACACGACCTCCGTGTGGTCTTCGACCAGCCAGGCGGGAATCATGAGGGCCAGCGGAAGCAGGAGCAGCGTCGCCGCCCAATGGCGGCGGTTGATCAGAAACCGCTGGTCCAGCGAGACCCCGTCGAGAGGGGTCGATCTATCAGCACGAGCACTCGACTCGCGAAGGTCATCGGTAGACATCGGTCCACCTCCTTCTTCCGTCTCCGACCCCCGTACGTCTCTGGGGGGCCCCGAGTTGCACATTCGTGCAAGCTCGGAGGGGGGCAGGAACGAAAAGTCTTTATGCGAAGAAGCCCGGCCGGTCAGCCCAGAGGCTGCCGGTCGGGACCCCGTGTCTCTTTAGCTCACTACTCGGCCGGATAGACCGAGACGACGTTCCGAGCGCGCATGCGCTCGAACTTCACGACACCGTCGATGAGTGAGAATAGTGTGTCGTCCTTGCCGCGACCGACGTTGCGGCCGGGGTGGATGCGGGTGCCACGCTGACGCACGACGATCCCGCCGGCTCTGACCGGCTCGCCGCCGAAGCGCTTGACGCCGAGATGGCACGGGTTGCTGTCCCGACCGTTGCGGCTCGAGCCTACGCCTTTCTTGTGTGCCATGGCTTATCCCTACGGATCCGGGTGCGCCCGCCTTCAGGCGAGCGCGACCTCGTCGATCCGGATCTCCGTGAAATTCTGGCGATGCCCCTGTTTCTTCCGATATCCCTTGCGGCGCTTCCGCTTGAACACGATGACCTTGTCACCGCGTCCGTGGCGGAGTACCTCGGCCTTCACCGAAGCACCGTCGACCGTCGGGGTGCCGACCTGAACGTTCTCCTCACCGTCGCCGGCGAGCAGGATCTGGTCGAACACCACGGAATCGCCGGGTTCGACATCGAGGCTGGGGATGCGGAGGCGGGAGCCGGGCTCAGCCCGAAACTGCTTCCCACCGGTCCGAAAGACGGCGTACATACTTGGTTCTTCGTCGTCCTCGAGGGGCATGACTAAGCGTGTATAGCCTGTAAGTGTCGAGGAAGTTCCGGCCTCCGTCAAGGCACTCACGGGGCTCCAGACTCGGTCAGAGCCGAATCGCGCTCGTGGGAGATCAGGCCCGCAGTGGGACGTCAGGTCGTCGCCTCGAAGGTCTCCTCGGCGGAGGCGAGCGGGGCGCGGCTCTACCGCCACGTGCTCCACCCGAAGTCCGCCCGTCAGGCGGCCACGTACTTCTCCGTCACGTCGGTCTCGGCAGGTCCCGAGAGAAGCCTGAACTCATCCAGTCGCATGAGCGGATCGTCGCGCAGGTCGAGCTCCAGTCGGGTGCGGTTCTGAAGTCGCTTGAGCAGCCCGGGCTCCTCCTCGATGACGCGGAGGGCCACCTCGGGATGCACGCGAACCACGATCCGCTTCTCGTCCTTCGCGGCCGCCGCCCGGCCGAGGCTACGCTCGATGCGCCGGACCACCGTGGCCGGCGTGTAGACACGACCGATGCCCCCGCAGGATGAGCAGACGCGGGTCAGGGCGTTGAAGAGAGACGGCCTGATGCGCTGACGCGTCATCTCGACCAACCCCAGGTTGGAGATCTCGAAGGCCTTGGTACGTGCCCGGTCCCTGCCCAGATGGCTTCGCAGCTCGCGAATGACCTTGTCCCGGTTCTCCTGCGCCTCCATGTCGATGAAGTCGACGACGATAATCCCGCCGATGTCGCGGAGACGCAGCTGTTTGCTGATCACCCGGGCCGCTTCGAGGTTCGTGCGGAGAATCGTCTGCTCGGGGTCCTTCTTACCCTTCCCCGTGAACTTGCCCGTGTTGACGTCGATGGAGACGAGGGCCTCCGTGGGCTCGATCACGATGTGCCCGCCGGACTTGAGGCGGACGGTCCGCTGGAAGGCCTTCTGGATCTCCTCCTCGACACCGTACTTGTCGAAGAGCGAGACCGGCCCGCCGTGCAGGTGGACCCGGTCGAGCAGGTCGGGATCCACGTTGCTCACATAGTCGACGACCTCGTTGTAGAGCGCCTTCGAGTCCACGCGCAGCGCGTCGAACTTGTCGCTGAACAGATCCCGGATGACGCCGCTGATGAGCTTCGCCTCCCCGTGAACCAACGCCGGCGCGCTCTTCGACGACGCGGCGTTCTGGATCTTCTTCCACCGCTCGTGGAGCCGCTTGAACTCCTTCTGCAGCGTCTCCTGGTTCGTCTCCTCGCTCACCGTGCGCACGATGATGCCGCCGTCGTTCTCGGGCAGCACGCCCTGGGCGAGCTTCCGCAGCTTGGCTCGCTGGTCCCGCCCCTCGATCTTGCGGCTGACGCCGACTCGCGAAGAATACGGCATGTAGACGAGGAACCGGCCGGGCAGAGAGACCTCGGCCGTAAGGCGGGGTCCCTTCGTGCCGATCGCCTCCTTGGTCACCTGAACGAGAAGAGTCTGTCCCTTCTGAAGGTGCTCCTGGATCGGCGGAAGCTTCCGTGAGCGTCGACGCCCTCGGCCCCTGCCGCTTCCATTCTCGTCGTCGTCCGAGTCGTCGTCGATGTTGAGGTCCGAGACGTGCAGGAATCCGGCCTTGTCGGTGCCCAGGTCCACGAACGCCGCCTGGATGCCGGGCAGCACGGCCTCGACGCGCCCGAGGAAGATGTCGCCGAGCAACCGGTCCTGGTCCGGCCGATCGAATAAGACCTCCACGAGCTCATTGTCTTCCAACAGCGCCACCCACGTCTCCTGGTCGGTGGCACTCACGAGGATTTCTCTCCTCAAATCGTTCTCCGGTATCGTGTCGACCGCTCCACCCAGGCCGGCCCCGGATGCGTCCCGGATCTGCCCGGCGCCAACGGCGGCTCGAGCAGGTCTGGCGACCATCCGGACTCGGTCGTCTCGGACGCGGTTCAGCAGCGTTTGTCCGACGCTCGCTGACTACCGCCGCGAATCGACTTCTGGTTTTCTGTCGGGGTCGCCGAAGCCCGTACGGGTCCGGCGACCGGATGATACTACGAGTGGGACGTGCAAAGGTCGCACTTTCCGCAACGCGATGGGGCGGCTTCTCCGAAATACCCCAGCAGCGCCTTGCGGCGGCACTCCCGGTCCCTGGCGTAACGCTGTACTGCGTCCACCTTCTCCAGCGCGCGTCCCCGAAGCCGTCCCGCCGAAGCGAGGTCGAGCCGGCGCCGCACGCCAAATGCCGTCGTTTGAGACCCTCCAGTAGGAGTGCCGGTTCCCCCGCTCTCCACCGAGTCCGGGCCTCGCTCTCCGGATCCGGCCCCACCGGAGACGATGGGTCGGAGGGTGCCCACGCGCTCCAGGGCCGCGAGCGCCCCGGTCCCCGCGCCGGCCGCCCACTCCCTGAACAGGGTCGCGAGCCTCGGGTGCGTGAGAGCATCACGGGCCACCACGCCGTCGCGATCGGCGAGGCGCCGCAACGTGCGGTGGACCCTCCGAAGACGTCTCGGTGGCGGGTGTGTACGGTCGACGAACGCGGTCGAGAGACGCCGGTCTCCCTGAGCGTAGAACGCGATGCACGACGCGGGGTCCCCGTCCCGACCAGCCCGTCCGG
The DNA here is from genome assembly GCA_050050215.1 of Gemmatimonadota bacterium. Taxonomy (GTDB): domain Bacteria; phylum Gemmatimonadota; class Gemmatimonadetes; order Longimicrobiales; family Gaopeijiaceae; genus UBA2982. The sequence continues at coordinate 10,813 of JASFUR010000006.1, read as the reverse complement.
CCTCCTGGTAGTACGACTCCAGGGTCCCTGGCAGGTGGATGTGGATCACCGTGCGCACGTCCGCCTTGTCGATCCCCATCCCGAAGGCGTTGGTCGCCACGACGACCCGGCAGCGGCCCTCCATGAAGGAGGTCTGGACCCGCGACCGCTCCTCCGCGGCCAACCCCGCGTGGTACGCCTCGGCCACGAGTCCCCGGCCGGCCAGGGCGTCCCGGATCCGATCCACAGCGCGCCGCGTCGGTGCGTATACGACCGCGCAGCCCGGTTGGCGGCGCAGGATCCGGTACGTCGCGGACGCCCTCTGCCGCCCGGAGCCACCGGGGAGGACGGACCAGGACAGGTTGGGTCGGTCGAACGAGCGCACGACGCTGAACGCGTCCACCAAGTGGAGGGTCGCGACGATGTCCTCGCGCACCGACGGAGTGGCCGTCGCAGTGAGCGCGAGGGTCGGGCAGCGCAGCACGTCGCGAACGCCCCCGATGCGACGATACGAGGGCCGGAAGTCGTGTCCCCACTCGCTGATGCAGTGGGCCTCGTCGATGGCCAGCAACCGCACGTCCGACGCGGCGACCACGGCTCGGAATGCCTCGAGCTCAAGGCGTTCCGGCGCGACGAAGACGATGTCCAACGTTCCGCTTCGCGCACCCGCGAGGATCTCCCGCTTCCGGCCGACCGGCTGTTGAGCGCTCAGGTAGGCCGCCCGGAGCCCGGCGGCACGGGCTCTCGCGACCTGATCTTCCATGAGCGACACGAGCGGAGTGACGACGAGCGTCAGACCACCCAGGGCGAGCGCCGGGATCTGGTAGCAGACGCTCTTTCCCCCGCCGGTCGGAAGTACGCCCAATGCGTCCTTCCCCTCGAGCACGGCACGCACCAACTCCTCCTGCCCCGGCCGGAAGCCGGGGTAGCCGAGGTGACGTCGCAGGAGGGCTACAGGATCAGGCGGCACCCCTCACGGTGGCGGGACTCACGGGACGCCGGAATGATCGGATCGGCCCGAGTGGGGCGGTGACGGCCACCGGCGCCAAGGGGTCCCTCGAGGACGCCCCCCGTTCTAGCCGCCGTCTTCCGTGTCGTCCTCCGGGCTACCGGTGGCTCCGGGAAGGAAACGGAGGAGCAGCCCGACGAGGAGGAGCCCGATCGCCGCGATCGTCATCCAACCGCTCTCGAGGTAGATGCCCACGAGCGCCAGGACCGCGGCCACGCTGAAGATCCGAACCTTCCATTCGAGGTACTGGCCCGCCTTTCGATCGCGATCGAGGAGCATGGGCGCGGGCCTCTAAGGAATCTGAAAGGGCCCGACGTGCGGACCCGGGTTGCGGAGCGCGGCACGGAGGACGAGCCCGAGCGTCGGCCTCAGCTCCTCGGGGAGCAGGACATCGTCCACGAGCCCCCTGGCCGCCGCCTGCAGCGCGTCGGCTCCAGCCTTCCCGTCGTCGTCTTCCGTCTCGGCGATCCCCAACCGCCCCGTCGGGAGCGAGATCGTGAAGTCGGGGTCGAAGCCCTGGCCCGCCATGGCATGGTAGCCCGCCCCCACGGCGTGGTTCACCGTGACCGCCACCTTCGGGACGGTGGCCGTGGCCATCACCTCCACGAAGTCGGCTCCGGCGCGCAGTGTGCCCTCTCGCTCCGCGTCCTCACCCACCATGAATCCGGCCACGTCCTGTAGGAACAACAGCGGAGTGCCCTGACGGTTCATGGTCTCGACAAAGTAGGCGACCTTGCGCGCGCTCTCCGCGTAGACGACCCCGCCGAGACGCGGCCGCCCCTCTGGGTTCGAAGTGCGAAAGAGGCCGCGAGCGTTCGCGACGACTCCGATGTGCACACCCTCGAGGAAGCCCGTAACGCAAACGATCTCCGGCGCATATTCCGGCTGGAACTCGTCCAGGGGGTCACCGTCCATCAGGCACTCCAGGACCGCGCGGACGTCGTAGGGTTGCCTGTGATCGTCGGGAATGAGGTCGTAGAGCTCGTAGGAGAGCCGGACAGGCGGCGTCGCCACGCGGTCGGGCGAAGCCCGGTCCGGAGCAGGCAGCTCACCGACGAGGTGCCGGAGTCGTTCGAGGCAGGCCGGGTCGCTCGGATCGCGGTAGTGGGCCAGACCCGAGACCTCGGTCTGGACTCGTGCACCGCCGAGCTCCTCGGCCGACGCATCCCGCCCCGTCATCGCCCGGGCGCGTCGGGGGTCGCCCACACCGAGGAACGACGTCCCCTCGACCATGACGATGACGTCCGAGAGCGCGGGCAGATAGGCGGCCGTGCCCGACGAGGGTCCCATGACCGCCGCCAGTTGGGGCACGCCGAGGTGCCGGCGCATCAGCGCGGCGTAGTAGAGGATCCGGCCGGCCCCGTACCGGCCGGGAAAGGCGTCTCCCCGTACCGGGATCCGTCCCTCTTCCCCGTCCGCCAGGTACACGACAGGGAGACGGCAGCGCATGGCGACCTCCTGCGCCCGCTGGATCTTGGCGACCGTTCCCGGCGACCAGGTTCCACCGTCGACAGTGGCGTCGTTCGCGACGACCACCGTCTCCCGGCCGTGGATTCGGCCCACCGAAGTGACGACGCCGGCCGCTGCCCCCCCTTCGTCCACGGTATCGTATCCGACGAGCAGACCCAGCTCGAACACGGGCTCACCAGGGTCCAGAAGCAGGCCGACGCGCTCGCGTGCGGTCAGCTTCCCCGCCTCGTGCTGGGCATCGATCCTGTCCACCCCACCCCCCTGGCGTAGCCGCTCACGCAGCACCTTGATCTCGTTGGCAAGCGTGCCCAGCCGGCCCGTCGGGCCGCTCGCGGTCCCTCGCGTCAACGCTCGACCGACGCCCGGCGGGTCAAGACGCTCCCTGGTGAGCGAACCACTCCCGGACGTACTCGATGGCCTCCGTCGTCGGGGTTCCGGGTCCGAAGAGCCGGCCCATGCCCTTGGCTTCCAACGCCTCCACGTCGGCCTCGGGGATGATCCCACCCCCGGTGACGAGAATGTGGTCGGCGCCTGCCTCGTCGAGCAGCTCCTTGACCCGCGGGAAGAGCGTCATGTGCGCGCCGGACAGCACGGACATGGCGACCACGTCTACGTCCTCCTGGACGGCTGCGTTGACGATCATCTCGGGCGTCTGATGGAGGCCGGTGTAGATGACCTCGAAACCCGCGTCGCGAAACGCGCTCGCGATGACCTTCGCGCCGCGGTCGTGTCCGTCGAGGCCCGGCTTCGCCACCAGGACTCTGATTCTGCGTTGCGATTCGGTCATGGGTCTGGGTCGCCTGTCCTCAGGCGCTCGATGGTCGCGGTCTCGTGGCCGCCGAAAAGGTACGGGGGCGGGCCTCCGGATGGGAAGCACCGTCGGGGACTCCCGCCGGGGCAGACGTCGTTGCGGGGGGCGCGGCCGTACCCGTACCCTACGCTGATCGAGCAGGCCGGCGCGCGGACGCCCACGATGCGCCACCGTCCCAGGATGAAGGCGTATGAGCGAACACAGCGACTACCGGCGCGGGTTGCGCGGTGAATCTCCGCTATCGGCGAAGGACACCTTCGCTTGGGCCGCCGGGGACGCAGCCCGAAAGCACAAGCAGGTACTGGAGGACTCTCCGCTGAAGGGGGAGTCAGACCCCAACGCATGGCAGATCTTCATCCTGCTGGGCACTGTCGCCGCCCTGTTACGCGTGCTGTTCGAGCTCGAGCTCCTGCCCTCGATTCTGACCGCATCCTGGTGGCGTCTCGGCGCGGCCTGGCTCGTCCCGAGCACCTGCGCCTACTTCGTCTTGAAGGCGATCCCCGCCTGGCTCGCCGGCTCGATCATGGGGCTCGGACTCGGCGGCACAGCAGCGTACGTGGGGTGGGTCCTGCTGAGCCCCCTGTGGGCCGCCGTGTCGGGGCTCGGCGTCGGGGCGCTCATGTACCTCGCCTTCAGCCGCCTGAAGTAGCTCCGGCTCAGAACGAGACCGGCTCCTTGTACGACCCGAAGACCGTCTCCATGGCATCCCGGATCTCGAACAGCGTGCAGTAGGCTCGCGCGCAATCCAGGATCCTCGGGAAGAGGTTCTCCTCTCCCCGGCAAGCCGCGGTGAGGTTCGCGAGGGTCCGAGAGACCTCGTCCGAGTCCCTCTTCGCGCGCATCTTCGCCATGTACTCGACCTGCCGGCGCTCGACCTCCGGATCGATCTTCAGCGTGTCGATCTCGATCGCCCCGGAGCCCTCCGTGAAGCGGTTCACGCCGACGACCACGCGGCGGCCGGCCTCGATCTCGCGCTGCTGTCGCATGGCCGACGCGGCGATCTGTTGCTGGAACCAGCCCTGCTCGATGCCGGGCACGACCCCTCCCAGCGCCTCCACCTCGTCGAACATCGCGAGAGCCTCCCGCTCGAGCTCGTCGGTGAGCGTCTCCACGTAGTACGAGCCCGCGAGCGGGTCGATCGTGTTCGGGACGCCGGACTCGTGCGCGAGGATCTGCTGCGTGCGGAGCGCGATTCTGACTGCGCGCTCGGTGGGAAGCGCGAGCGTCTCGTCCATCGAGTTCGTGTGCAGCGACTGGGTGCCACCGAGCGCGGCGGCCATCGCCTGGTAGGCGACACGCACGATGTTGTTTTCCGCCTGCTGCGCGGTCAGGCTCACCCCGGCCGTCTGGGCATGCGTCCTCAGCCGCCAGGACTCCGGGTTCTCCGCGCCGTAGCGCTCGCGCATGCCGCGCGCCCAGATGCGCCGCGCCGCACGGAGCTTCGCGATCTCCTCGAAGAAATCCGAGTGGATGTCGAAGAAGAACGAGAGCCTGGGCGCGAAGGCGTCGACGTCGAGCCCGCGCGCGATGCCCCGCTCGACGTACTCGAAGCCGTTGCGGAGCGTGAACGCCAGCTCCTGCGCGGCCGTCGCTCCGGCTTCACGGATGTGGTAGCCCGAGATCGAGATCGGGTTGTACTTCGGCGCGTGCTCGCTACACCACTCGAACATGTCGACGATGCAGCGCAAAGCCGGCTCGGGCGGGAAGATCCAGGCGTGCTGCGCCTGGTATTCCTTCAGGATGTCGTTCTGGACCGTGCCTCGTAGCGCATCGGCGGAGATCCCCTGCTTCTCCGCGGCGGCCACGTAGAAGGCGAAGAGGATGATCGCCGGCCCGTTGATCGTCATCGACACCGAGACCTGGTCCAGGGGGATCCCCTCGAAGAGCGCCTCCATATCGTCCAACGAGGAGACGGCCACGCCGCACACGCCCACCTCGCCCAACGAGCGCGGGTGATCGGAGTCGTATCCCATGAGCGTCGGGAAGTCGAACGCCACGGAGAGACCGGTCTGGCCCTGCTCGAGCAGGTACTTGTAGCGGGCGTTGGTGTCCTCGGCCGTGGCGAAACCCGCGAACTGCCGCATCGTCCACAGCCTCGTCCGGTACATCGTCGTGTACGGACCCCGCGTGAACGGGTATGCGCCGGGGAGTCCGACGTCCTCGAGCTCATCGGCATCGACGCGGTCGAGCGCCGTGTACAGCGGCTCGACCTCGCGTCCCGAGATCGTCGCGAAGGAGGCGTCACGCTTCTCCGTGGCGTCGTACGCCTCCTGCCACTCGGCCAGACGGGCTTTCAGCTCCTCGAGCTCGGCCTCTCGCCGGCGCACGAGGGCGTCGAGCTCCGATCTGCTCAGCACGTCCCTCTCGAGTATCGACATCGGCGCCTCCTTGGCACCTCATACACCACCGCGCCTCGAAAGATGACGGGTCGTCGAAGCGGGGGTCAACGCGGGCCCGGATCGTGGCGGCAAACCGACCAAGAGGAGTGTCGCTGCGGAGACCGAACGGCGACCCCGGTTCGGTCAGCGGAGGATCAGCTTCAGCAGCTCCCGAGCGACCGAATAGGGTGTCGCCTCGCCGCCCGAGATGCGCTCCACGCCGGCATCCAGCCCGTGCAGGACCTCTTCCGTGCTCCAGGCGACGCGCTTCATCTCGCGCTCGACGACGTCCCGTACGCGGCCCCGGGCGCGGTCCCGGCGACGCGCTTCGAGCTCCCCGGAGGCCTCCAGCCACTGTCGGTGCCGTGAGATCGACTCGACCAGAGCGTCGACGCCCGTCCCCTCCAGGGCGTTGGTCTCGAGCACCGGGATCTCCCAGCCCTCGCTGTCGACGGCGGCGGTGGCCGTCGGGCGGGCCTCGCGCGCCACCCGTCCGAGGTCCACGCCGTGATGGCCGCCGGCCTCCTCCATCCCATGCCCCGCCCGCAGATGGAGCGCCTGACGGATGTCCTTCGCCAACGCGGCGGCGCCGGGCCGGTCCGCCTTGTTGATCACGAAGATGTCGGCGATCTCCATCAGGCCTGCCTTCATCGCCTGGACGGCATCACCCGACTCGGGCACCAGCACGACGAGGACCGTGTCGGCGGCGGCCGTGATCTCGAGCTCGGTCTGTCCGACGCCCACCGTCTCGACCAGGACACGCTCGAAGCCGAAGGCGTCCATGAGGTCCAGGACCTCCTTGGTGGTCGTCGCCAGGCCACCCAGTGATCCCCGGCTCGCCATCGACCGGATGAAGATGCCGGGGTCGGTCGCCAGGTCGTTCATGCGGATCCGGTCCCCGAGCAGCGCGCCGCCCGAAAACGGCGACGTGGGATCGACCGCGGTGATGCCGACCCGCTCGTCCGCCGCGCGGTATGCATTCGCAACGTGGGCGACGAGGCTGGACTTCCCCGCCCCGGGCGGCCCCGTGAAGCCCACCCGTGCCGCGCTCGGGCCCGCCTTCAGCAGCTCGTGGAGCAGCTCCTCGAAGCCCGCGCGCTCGTCCTCCGCGATGGAGATCGCACGGGCGAGCGCGGGGACCTTGCCCGCGCGGAAGCGGGCGATGAGGTCGGCGTGGGGCTGCATCGAAGCGTCTGACATGCAGGGGCAGGATGGGGGACGCTCCCGTCGCGGTTGCCGTCGGGAGCCTGCCCGGGAATCCTAGCGCCGAGTCCGAAGAATGCCAGGATCAGCTCTCCCATCCCGTCAGCCCGACCACCGGTCCCACCCCCGCCCGCCAGTGGTGCACCTCGGGCTCCTCCGCCCCGAGCCGAAGTCGGAAGACGGCGTCGTTCGGCTGATGGATCGCCAGGGTCTCGTCCTCGTCCAGCCCGAGCAGAATCGAGACCATGACCTTGCCGATCATGCCGTGCGAGACGACCACGATCCGCTGGGAGTCGAGCGCGAGCAACTCCTCCACGAACGGCCGCGCCCTCTCGAACATGTCGGGGAAGTTCTCGCAGCTCGGCCCTCTGTAGTGGAAGGGGTCCGCCAGGAACGCGGCATACTCCTCCGGCCAGCGCTCCACGACCTCGGAGCGCAGATGGCCGCTCCAGTCACCGCAGTCCCACTCGACGATGCGCTCGTCGTACGTGACGGGCGCGTCCACGTACCGGCCGATGATCTCGGTGGTCTGGCGGGTCCGCTCGAGGGGCGACGAGAAGATCCGCTCGATGCCGACCCCCTCGAGCAGGCGTCCGTTCGCGTCGGCCTGGCGACGACCGAGCTCGTCGAGATCCGAGTTCCAACGCCCCTGCATGCGCTGGACCGCGTTCCACTCGGTCCGGCCATGCCGAACGAAGTAGATCGTGCGGCTCGAGGATCCCGCTGCGACGTCGTCGCCGATGTCAGCGCCTCTCGTTCGGGCGGATCCCGCGCGCATGGCGCAGCGGGTTCTCCAGCAGGTGCGTCGGAATGAAGAGGACGATCACGAACATGAGGAGCGCGGCGAAGAGCCCGGCGCCGAGAAGCCACCAGTTGCGGAGCGCGATGAAGAGGATCGACGTAATGACCGCCGTCGCGCTGGCGAAGATGCTGAGGAGGAGCCGGCGCGCCTGCAGATGCATGAAGCGCTCCTGACTCTGGATGTCGCGCGGGTGCACACGGACCCGGAATTCCTCGCGCTCGGCCCGGGTCACCAGGTCCCGTACCGAGCGGATCGCGCTCTGGGCGTCATCGACGAAGCTCTTGGCGATCTGGGCGGGCTGCTGGCCCGTGGTGCGCAGTAGCTCCGACTGGTTCTTCCTGACGACCCCCCGAATGAAGGACAGGCCGTCGAAGTTGGCGTCGTAGTAGAAGCCCACACCCTCGATGAGAGCCGCCGTGCGGAAGAAGTACACGAGCTCCTGGGGCAGCGTGATGGGCCACGTGTAGAAGGTGTCGAGCAGCTCCGCGATGACGTCCTCGACGATCTTCTTCCGGTTCGTCGTCTTCGCCTGCTCGACGATCCGGAGGATCTCGGTCGCCGCCTCACGGATCTCGCCACGCGAGACCTCCGGGTTGATCATGCCGAGGCGGTACATCTCGTTGATGACGCTGTCGATGTCCTCGCGACCCAGCGCGATCGCGGTGCGCAGGATCGACTCGCGCGTCCACCGTGGGACCTCGAGCACCGCGCCCCAGTCGAGCACGATGAGCGTGCCGTCGTCCTGCACGAGCAGATTGCCGGGATGCGGGTCGGCGTGCATGAAGCCGTCCACCATCATCATGCGCAGATAGACGCCGGTGAGCGTCTCCATGACTTGGCGGAAAGACAGGCGCCCGGTGCGGAAGAGCTCCTGAAGGTGATCGATCTTGGTGCCCTTGCAGTGCTCCATGACGAGCACGCGCCTTCGGGTGAAGCGATCGTACACCGTCGGTGCACGGACCTTCGGCTCCCCCGCGAAGTCGCGCTGGAAGCGCGCGATGTTCTCCGCCTCCTGCTCGAAGTCCATCTCCATCTTCACCCTCACGGAGAACTCGCGCACGACGTTGGTGAGCGCCTCCACATGATGGTTCGGGAAGAGGATGTTCAGGACGAAGAGGAGCCGGAACGAAATGTCGAGGTCGAGCGCGATCGCCTGCTCGACGCCGGGGCGCAGGACCTTGATGACGACCTCCCGGCCGTCCGCCTGCGCAATGTGCACCTGGCCAAGGCTCGCGGCGGCCATCGGCTCGTCCTGAAAGCCCTCGAAGAGCTGGTCCACGGGTTGGCCGAGCTCCGCCTCGATCACGGCCCTGATCCGGTCGGAGCGGTCGGCCGGCACCTGATCCTGCAGCTTGCTGATCTCCGAGAGGTACGGCTCGGGCAGGATGTCCGCTCGCGAGCTGAGCAGCTGGGCGAGCTTCACGAACGTGGGCCCGAGCCGCGCGAGCCTCCCCGTGAGTCGCGCGGCCCGCTTCTCGTGATGGCCCGGCCCACGCTTCGCCGGACGCCCGAACAGGATCCAGGACTTACGATCCCTGAGGAACGCGACGGCGAACGGGCTCAGCCGGAACAGGACGGAAAAGGTTCGGACGATGCCTTTCACAGCAGCCGCTCAGCGACCGAGGAGGAGGGCCGAGCCGAGCCCCAGCAGGAACAGGAAGCCGCAAAGATCCGTGAACGGCGTCACGAACATCGACGACGCGACGGCCGGATCGAGCCCCAGCCGGTCCATCAGCGCCGGCACGAACGACCCCAGGAAGCCGGCAACCACGAGGTTCCCCCACATGGCCAGGAGCACGACGACACCCAGCATCGGATCGTCGCCGAGGACGATGGCCAGGAGCGCGACGACGACGCCGAGCACGGCGCCGTTGATGAGCCCCACGGCAACCTCACGACCGACGTGGTCCGTGAGGCGTCGCTTGCGACCGGGGTCCCGCTCGACCGAGAGGCTCCGGACTGTCACGGCGAGCGCCTGCGTACCGGCGTTGCCCCCCAGCCCGGCAATGATCGGCATGATCGCCGCCAGGATCACGATGCTCTCGATGGTCTCAGAGAACGCGTAGACGACCGTCGAAGCCAACGCGGCCGTGAAGAGGTTCACGAAGAGCCACGGCATGCGCGCCCGCACGGACTCGAACCAGGTGTAGCGCAGCGCCTCCTCGTCGCTGCCGAGACCGGCCATCAGCAGGATGTCCTCGGTCTGCTCCGCCTCGATCGCGTCGATCACGTCGTCGAAGGTGACACGCCCAAGGAGGATGCCGTCTCCGCTCACGACCGGGATGGCCGCGAGGTTGTAGCGCGAAATGAGCCGACCGACCTCCTCTTGGTCCTCGAGCGGCTGCACGGTCGCGACCGGCTCCTCGACCAGCGCCGCGATCGTGTGCCCGGGCTCCGCGATGACGAGATCGTCCAGGCGGAGGGTCCCCAGCAGCCTGCGTCCCTTGTCGACCACGAAGACGGTGTAGAAATCCTCGATCTCCTGACCCTGGAGGCGCACTTCCTCCAGAGCTTGAGCAGCGGTCAGAGTGGCCTCGACCGCGACCAGCTCGGTGGTCATGAGACCGCCGGCCGTGTCCTCTTCGTACTTGAGGAGCCCAATGAGCTCGCCGGCGGCCTGGGGTGCGAGCTCCTCGAGAACCTTCAGCTGCTCGGGCGGCTCGAGCTCACCGATCAGGTCGGCAGCGTCGTCGTCGGCCAGCTCGTGCAGCAGCTCGGCGCGGAGCTCCGACGAGAGCGCCGACAGGAGCTCGGCACGCTCGTCGCCTTCCTCCATCTCGGCCAGCGCACCCGATGCCAGCTCGGCAGAGATCGAAGACAGGAGCGGGATTCGCAGCTCGTCGTCGAGATCCTCCAGCAGATCCGCGAGATCGGACTCGTGCATCGATCCGGCGATCTCACCGGCCGCACGGACATCCCCTTCCTCCAGCAGCTCCCGGACGCGGGAGCCCACGTCCTCGAGCTCTTCTTCCGGGGTGCTCGTGGTGGTGCTCGTCACAGGAGTCGCCGCGTTGAGAAAGGAGGGGCCTCGGCCGGCCCGATGGGCTGGAAGATCCCCGAGGGACACGGTGGAAGCAAGACGGCCCTTCGGGCCACCACCGGGTGCCCGGATCCCTCGGTCGAGCCGGTCTCTAGAGGGTCTTCGAGTCCTCCAGGACCTG